>NZ_CP195035.1:0-215000 GCF_051164935.1 Shewanella sp. HL-SH2 | reverse complement strand
TTTTGTATAATGGGTCAGCGACTTACGTTTTGTAGCGAGGTTAAGCGAATAGCGGAGCCGTAGGGAAACCGAGTGTTAACTGCGCGTTTAGTTGCAAGGCGTAGACCCGAAACCGAGTGATCTAGCCATGGGCAGGTTGAAGGTTGAGTAACATCAACTGGAGGACCGAACCGACTTATGTTGAAAAATGAGCGGATGACTTGTGGCTGGGGGTGAAAGGCCAATCAAACTCGGAGATATCTGGTTCTCCTCGAAAGCTATTTAGGTAGCGCCTCGAGCGAATACCATTGGGGGTAGAGCACTGTTAAGGCTAGGGGGTCATCCCGACTTACCAACCCTTTGCAAACTCCGAATACCAATGAGTACTACTCGGGAGACAGACAGCGGGTGCTAACGTCCGTTGTCAAAAGGGAAACAACCCAGACCGTCAGCTAAGGTCCCAAAGTGTATGTTAAGTGGGAAACGATGTGGGAAGGCTTAGACAGCTAGGATGTTGGCTTAGAAGCAGCCATCATTTAAAGAAAGCGTAATAGCTCACTAGTCGAGTCGGCCTGCGCGGAAGATTTAACGGGGCTAAACATACCACCGAAGCTACGGGTTTGCAGTTTACTGCAAGCGGTAGAGGAGCGTTCTGTAAGCGGTTGAAGGTGAAGGGGTAACCCACACTGGACGTATCAGAAGTGCGAATGCTGACATGAGTAACGATAAAGGGAGTGAAAAACTCCCTCGCCGAAAGACCAAGGGTTCCTGTCCAACGTTAATCGGGGCAGGGTGAGTCGACCCCTAAGGTGAGGCCGAAAGGCGTAATCGATGGAAAACAGATTAATATTTCTGTACCTCTGCTAACTGCGATGGAGAGACGGAGAAGGCTAGGCTAGCGCGGCGTTGGTAGTCCGCGTTTAAGGTAGTAGGCGGTGTTCTTAGGCAAATCCGGGAACACGTACTTAAATGTACACGTTGAGAGCTGATGACGAGTCACTAAGGTGATGAAGTAGTTGATGCCATGCTTCCAGGAAAATCTTCTAAGCTTCAGGTTAGTAGGGATCGTACCCCAAACCGACACAGGTGGTCGGGTAGAGAATACCAAGGCGCTTGAGAGAACTCGGCTGAAGGAACTAGGCAAAATGGTACCGTAACTTCGGGAGAAGGTACGCTGCTGTTGGTGATGGGACTTGCTCCCTAAGCTGACGGCAGTCGCAGATACCAGGTGGCTGCAACTGTTTATCAAAAACACAGCACTGTGCAAAATCGCAAGATGACGTATACGGTGTGACGCCTGCCCGGTGCCGGAAGGTTAATTGATTGGGTTATCGCAAGAGAAGCTCATGATCGAAGCCCCGGTAAACGGCGGCCGTAACTATAACGGTCCTAAGGTAGCGAAATTCCTTGTCGGGTAAGTTCCGACCTGCACGAATGGCGTAATGATGGCCACGCTGTCTCCAGCCGAGACTCAGTGAAGTTGAAATTGCGGTGAAGATGCCGTATACCCGCGGCTAGACGGAAAGACCCCGTGAACCTTTACTATAGCTTGGCACTGAACATTGAACCTACATGTGTAGGATAGGTGGGAGACTTTGAAGCTTCGTCGCTAGATGGAGTGGAGTCAATCTTGAAATACCACCCTTGTAGTTTTGATGTTCTAACTCTGGCCCCTTATCGGGGTTGAGGACAGTGCCTGGTGGGTAGTTTGACTGGGGCGGTCTCCTCCCAAAGAGTAACGGAGGAGCACGAAGGTTGGCTAAGTACGGTCGGACATCGTACGGTTAGTGCAATGGCATAAGCCAGCTTAACTGCGAGACATACACGTCGAGCAGGTACGAAAGTAGGTCATAGTGATCCGGTGGTTCTGAATGGAAGGGCCATCGCTCAACGGATAAAAGGTACTCCGGGGATAACAGGCTGATACCGCCCAAGAGTTCATATCGACGGCGGTGTTTGGCACCTCGATGTCGGCTCATCACATCCTGGGGCTGAAGTCGGTCCCAAGGGTATGGCTGTTCGCCATTTAAAGTGGTACGCGAGCTGGGTTCAGAACGTCGTGAGACAGTTCGGTCCCTATCTGCCGTGGGCGTTGGATGATTGAGGGGAGCTGCTCCTAGTACGAGAGGACCGGAGTGGACGAACCGCTGGTGTTCGGGTTGTCATGCCAATGGCATTGCCCGGTAGCTACGTTCGGAATCGATAACCGCTGAAAGCATCTAAGCGGGAAGCGAGCCCCAAGATGAGTCATCCCTAGAGCTTTAAGCTCTCTAAAGGGCCGTAGGAGACTACTACGTTGATAGGCAAGGTGTGTAAGCGTTGTGAGGCGTTGAGCTAACTTGTACTAATGACCCGTGAGGCTTAACCATACAACCCAGATGGGTTTTACTGATACGACTTAGTATTAGAATGGGACGCTTAAATAGTGTAACGAGACTCAAACTCAGATAAAGCAATCAGCTTTCCGAATTATTATTTAATGCACATGAGTGTGTTAGATAAACCAAATTTGTCTGGAAACCATAGAGCTGTGGCACCACCTGATCCCATTCCGAACTCAGAAGTGAAACACAGTATCGCCGATGGTAGTGTGGGGTCTCCCCATGTGAGAGTAGGTCATTTCCAGGCGCCAAATAAAATTACTAGTCATAATGATGAGTAATAATATAAAGCAAGTTTTGCTGATATGGCTCAGTCGGTAGAGCGCATCCTTGGTAAGGATGAGGTCCCCAGTTCGATTCTGGGTATCAGCACCACGAATAATCTAGTGTATTGTCCTAGTAGAATTTGTCTGGAAACTATAGAGCTGTGGCACCACCTGATCCCATTCCGAACTCAGAAGTGAAACACAGTATCGCCGATGGTAGTGTGGGGTCTCCCCATGTGAGAGTAGGTCATTTCCAGGCGCTAAATAAAACAGCAAGGCCACTCTAATTGAGTGGCCTTTTTGTTTACGACGAAAAACTATTCTTGAGCATGAGTCATACAATTTACATTAAACATAGTGTGGCCGATATGCCCAGGTGAGAGTAAGTTATTTCCAGGCGTTATATATATTTACTCGCAAGAGTAGTGATATGCCCGTTACTGAAGTAACGGGCTTTTTACGTCTATGATTTGTGTTGAACTAATCTTTGATATTAGGGAATGATATTAGTTAATGGCAGTTGTATAGCCGATATACCCATGTGAAAATATTGATCAAATGTAGTGAGGTTTTTTTAGTGATGAATACAAAAAAGCCCACACAAATCTGTTTGGGCTATTGAAACTATTACTGCAGAATAGAGCTAGGCTAATTCAGCTAAAATTTTATCAACTATTGCTTGATTCGCTTCTGGAAAATCAAATTGCTGAAGCTGATTGATTGGCACCCATTGTATCTGCTGTCCTTCTAAACCCTTTGCTTGATTTGAAAAATCAGTGACTAAATGAATATCTAATCTGACATGTTTATCTGGATAATCATGGATAATATCCATGAAGGGTATAGAGGTGGTTACATCTAAGTTTACTTCTTCTTTTAGCTCTCTAATTAATGCCTCTGTGACTGTTTCACTGACTTCCACCTTACCGCCTGGGAATTCCCATTTACCGCCTTGGTGAAGGTGTCCGTGCCTTTTAGCCAATAGAATATGATTATCTTGGTTAATGATGACACCTACGGCCACATGAATTCGCTTTTGCATAATGTGTATTCCAATATCGCTTAGGTAGAGTTAGTCTTCTTTAAAGAAAGAGGATTCGTTTAATCCCAGTTCGTCATAACCTAAGTCATCATACATATCAGGGTCTAGTGGTGCAGTAACGGGAATAACATGTTTTTCATCAGCCCAGTCACCTAGGTCGATCAATTTACAGCGCTCACTGCAAAAGGGTTTAAATTTAGATTCAGCTACCCATTCCACTTGGGTTTTACAGATGGGGCAATTAACAGTCAATGGCATAATTTATATACTTGAATAATGAAGAAGTAAGATTCTGCAAGATCTTAAAAGGTTTAGCTGCAAGTAGCCAGCAAGAATTGAATTGTTTTGTCGGTATGGCGAAGTTGGTCAAAATCAACAAAGTGAATGGCGTAACGGTTACGGTGGCCACTAATTGTTGGGTAGCACCCTTGAGATACGTCTACTTTAACGCGAATTAACGCAAGTGGTTGTCCGCTATCACCTTGATAAAAACCTGCTTTTGCTTCAGTAGGACAAAAATCTGCAGTACTGCGGATAAGTTCAAGTAGTAAGGTGATTGGGGTAAGCAGAGGTTGAAATTGATCAACCCAGCATTGAAGATCAATTTGACGTTCTTTCCAGGGCTTAGCTAACCAAAAGTGTAATTGGGGCAAATCGAAGTTACAACAAGCTCCGGGCATTCCAAAACGCTGTCGTAATGCAGAAATAAATTTATCTTTTTTAAGATGAACACCAATTCTATCTGAGGTTTGTAACTGCGCTTTTGATTGTATTAAACGGTTAATTAATTCGTTAATTTGTACTTTATCAACATGGGGTAATTCGAGCCACTTTGACAACATTATTATATGGCGGTCGATATCTTTTAATACATCGGAACGATAGTCACAACGGTCGGTTAATTCACAAAGCGAAAATAGCGGATAAAAACAGCGATGTTGATGATCTTGGATCAAATTAGCTTGTATTTGTGTCGACAGATATTCTAACCGTAAATAACTACGAATTTTTTCATTCAGTGGTTGTTCGTATATTAGTTCAGTCATCGGAGTTAAGTGTTTTCGCCAATTTCAAATATTTGTGATGTAACAAAGCTACTTTGTCCCGTAGCACGTTTAACTCTCCTTGATTATCAACAATATCATCGGCTTTAGATAACCGTTGTTGACGTGATATTTGGCTTTGAATAATTTGTTCAACTTGCGTTGAAGCCACGTTATCACGTTTACTCGTCCTTGAAATTTGCAACTCAGGTGAAATGTCCACTACTAAAGTTGTATTGACTAACTTATCTAACCCATTCTCAAATAGCAAGGGAACAACCAAAATGACATAGTCAGATACAGCATTTTTTACCTGCTGTAACATAGCATTACGGATCATTGGATGTAATAAGTTATTTACCCAGTCGCGTTGTTCTGGTTGGTTAAAAATAATATCTCTCAGCTTGCTGCGATTTAACGAACCATCGGCCAGACATATATCCGCACCGAAATGTTGGATAATCTGTTGTAAACCGCTTGAGTTTGGCTCTACTACTTGTCTGGCGACAATGTCGGCATCAACTAAGGTGATGCCTAAATCAGCAAATAAATTAGCAACTGTGGTTTTGCCGCTGCCGATGCCGCCAGTAAGACCGACAATAAAGTTAGACATGTGATTGTTTAGATAAAATAGTTAGCATTAAATAAGCGTGCTCAAATACCAGTTTATGATATCTTGGCCCCAAATAAGGGCTATCCAGCCGGCTAGCGCAATATATGGGCCAAATGGGATCGGTTTACCTGCATGCAGTTTTTTGGTCGCTATCATAGTGATGCCCACAATAGCGCCCACTAACGATGATAATAAAATGATCAGTGGTAGCATTTGCCAACCTAGCCATGCACCGAATACCGCCATTAATTTAAAATCACCATAACCCATACCTTCTTTGCCTGTGACTAGTTTAAATAGCCAAAATACCGACCAAAGACTTAAGTATCCGGCAGCTGCGCCAATTAATGCATCGCTAGAACTGGTAAACACTCCTTGCAAGTTAATCAGCAGCCCTAACCAGAGTAAGGGTAAGGTGAGTTGATCGGGTAATAGCATTTCATCTAAATCAATGCCGGTTAACGCTACCAAAAAGAACGTCAGTATCGCGGCAAACAGAAATTGAGTCGTAGGGCCAAAATAAAATGCCAAGGTGGCCACCATTACGCCGGTAATCAATTCCATCACAGGGTAACGAGCTGAAATAGCAGTCTTACAGCTGGCGCATTGACCTTTTAAAATTAACCAACCTAAAACGGGTAAATTATGCCAGGGTTTGATATTGGCCTTACATTTCGGACAAGCGGAGCCTGGCACTATAAGGTTATACTTTACTGGGAACTCATCTATCGATTTAGCTAAGCGTTTTTCACCGACTTGCTGGACAATATCAGGATGATATTCAGTTAAGTAAAAGTTACACTCACTTTGCCATTCACGCTTCATCATAACCGGTAAACGGTGGATAACGACATTGAGAAAGCTGCCAATAGTGGCGGCAAAGATAAAGCTAATTACCACAAAAGCCAAAGGATATTGGCTCATTGTGGTAACGAAAATTGAAATAAATTCAGTCATTAATTATTCTTATTTATTATATTTGATAAGAGTTAGCTAACTATTTTACCCATTTGGAAGATTGGTAGATACATAGCGACAATTAAACCACCAACAAGGGTACCAATCACTACCATCATTATTGGCTCAATTAAGCTCGATAATGCATCGACAGCATCATCTACTTGCATTTCATATATGTTAGCAACTTTATTTAGCATGTTATCCAATGAGCCTGATTCTTCGCCAATCATCACCATTTGAATAAGCATATCGGGGAAAAGTTCTGTAGTACGCATAGCCACGTTCATTTGCATACCAGACATCACTTCTTGACGCACTTTTAGCAATGCAATGCGATATACCGCATTACCTGAAGCGCCAGCTGCTGATTCTAAACCATCAATTAGTGGTACACCTGCGGTAAACGTTGTCGCTAGTGTGCGGGCAAAACGTGCCATTGCCCCTTTATGTAAAATGTCACCTATTGCCGGTATTTTCAGAATAAGTGTATCGACTTGGTCTCTGACAATTTGTGAATTTCGATGGGCCCTTACAAATAGAAAAACAGCTGCTACGACTAGCCCTAAAATAACGTACCATGATGATTGTAGGGCTCTCGAAATACCTAATACAAATTGAGTAAATGCAGGCAACTCTGCACCGAACCCTCTGAAAATTTCTTCAAATTGTGGTACGACGAATAATAACAACATTGTTGTGACTAAAATGGCGACTACCACAACAGCAGCAGGATAGAACATGGCTTTTTTAATTTTAGATTTTAGTTGCTCTGACTTTTCACGGTAAGTTGCGATACGGTCAAATACGATATCTAAAGCACCTGAATGCTCACCTGCAGCGACTAAATCTACATAGAGCTCATCAAAATATCTGCGGTGGGGACGAAGTGCATCTGATAGCGGAATGCCCGATTGAACATCAGATAAAATGCCGCCCAGTAATTCACGCATTTTAGCTTTTTCATGGCCTCGACCCAGTAGTTCTATAGTGGTGACTAAAGGTACTCCGGCAGCCAACATTGTGGCTATTTGACGGGTAATCATCGCCATATCCATAGCTGTGATTTTAGGGTCACCTAGTTTGAACAGTGGGGCTGATTTTTTTCTAACAGTCTTGGGAGACACTCCCTGTGCTTTTAAAATTCCTCTAATCTCAGCAATGGTTGAACCACGTAGTTCGCCTGAGGTTTTTTGTCCATCGCGATTGACCCCTTTCCATTCGAAGGTAAATACTTTTGGCTGGTGCTTTACATTCCTTTTTTTGTTAGAGGTTTTTCTTTTCGCTGCAGCAGTGGCCATAAAGCGATTCCTTGAAATTAGGCTTACATATTGATTATTTATTTTAATTGTAAGCGAATAGTGAACAAATATCTAAAATGATATTTTTATCTAAGTCTCTAATTAAAGCTAGTCACTCGATTAACTTCAGCAATACTGGTTACACCATGAACTACCTTTAGTAATCCTGACTGGCGCAAATCGCGCATGCCTTCGGTTTTTGCCTGTTGGGCAATCTGCAAAGAATTACCACTTTCCATAATAGTCCGCGCAATGGCGTCAGATATTTTCATTACTTCATAAATGCCGACACGACCTTTGTAGCCGCCGGAACATAAATCACAGCCGCAGGGTTTATAAACCGTAAACCCGTCATCTATGTTTTGTTGATTAAAACCAAGGCGCAATAATTCTGCAGCGGGTACATCTTCAGGCTGTTTACATTCTGGGCATAAACGTCTTGCTAAACGCTGGGCAATAATTAAATTCACTGAGCTGGCGATGTTATAGCCTGGCACACCCATATTGATTAAACGGGTAAGGGTTTCCGCTGCCGAGTTAGTGTGTAGCGTCGATAATACTAAATGACCGGTTTGCGCGGCCTTAATGGCAATTTCAGCGGTTTCTAAATCACGTATTTCACCTACCATGACCACATCGGGGTCTTGACGTAAGAATGAACGTAGCGCTGAAGCGAAGGTTAAACCTGCTTTCAAGTTAATGTGAACCTGGTTAACCCCTTCTAAGTTAATTTCTACCGGATCTTCTGCGGTAGAGATGTTGCGCTCTTCGGTATTTAGAATATTTAAGCCAGTGTATAAGGAAACGGTTTTACCCGAACCCGTCGGGCCAGTAACTAAAATCATCCCCTGGGGTTTGGCAAGCATTTCTTCATACAGCAAACGTTGGTCATCTTCATAACCGAGCTTTTCAATGCCCAGCTGCGCAGAAGATGAATCCAAAATACGCATTACAATTTTTTCGCCCCAAATAGTGGGCAAGCTGCTGACACGAAAATCGATAGATTTAGTTCGCGACAGTTTCATTTTAATCCGGCCATCTTGCGGCACGCGGCGCTCGGCAATATCAAGCTTTGACATGACCTTTAAACGGGCTGATATACGCGCAGATAGATTAACTGGCGGTTGCGACACCTCATGTAAGATGCCGTCAATTCTAAAACGAATCCGGTAGCGTTTTTCATAGGGTTCAAAATGTAAGTCAGATGCTCCTTTACGAATCGCATCTGTGAGTATTTTATTAATGTAAATTACAATAGGGGCATCGTCACTACTTTCAGCTTGTTGTTCATCTTGTTGATTGGTATCTGAGACATCAATATTAGCTAAGGCTTCTTCATCTAAACCTGTAAGGTCAAGGCTGCTTAAGTCATCCTCAGCAAGTTTTTCTAAAATAATATGTAACTTGTCATCTTCAACTAAAATGGCTTCTGCATGCAGGCCTAAACTAAATTGAAAGTCTTCTAAAGCGGCTATGTTCGTTGGGTCTGAGGTCGCTATATATAAACGGTTGCCTCGTTTAAATAGTGGCAGGCAGCGGTGTTTATCAATAAGCTTTTTATTGAGCAACTCTTCAGGTATTGCAGCGATATCATATTCATTTAAATCAAGAAGTGGCGTGCCATATTCTTCGTAACACAGTTCTGCAATTTCTCTGGCTGAAAGGAGTTTTAATTTGATGATGGTGGTAACTAAGGAGTTTTTAGACTTTCTCGACTCAGCAATCGCAGATGAAGTTTGCTCTTCGCTAAGTAAACCTTTGCGAATAAAAAGAGTGGATAAACCAAGATGCAAACCGTTATTAGGCATAACTTTCCTAGTGAAGGAATTAATTGATAATGTTTAGATACTCTAACTAAAAACGCCAAGAATAAAAAGGTATCATTCTTGGCGTCTAAATAAAATAACAGGCTTATTAAGGTATTAGATACCCGCACCAGCTTGACATTGGGCTAAAGTAGCACCTGCACCAGCAGAGACAATGCCGTAAGTCACTCTGCCGTCACCTGTTATAGTAGCGGTTAAGGTACAAGAACCTTCAGCAAAAACTAAAGTTCCTTCAATCCCTTCTCCTGTCAAACCTGTTATTGACATTCCTGGTGCTGCAGCAGCGTCAGCCACTAGTGTGTTACAAGAAATGCCTGATTGAACGCAAGTAACAGCTTTCGTTGTATATGATGCAACAGCTTTCATTGCTGCGCCGCCGTGAGCGGAACCAACATAGTCACGGTAAGCCGGCAATGCGATTGCTGCTAAAATACCGATGATCGCGACTACTATCATTAATTCAATAAGGGTGAAACCCTTAGCGTTTTTAATTTGATTGATGCTTTTCATTTTTTCTCTCCGTAAATGTGCTTGGGCCTATCCAATCCTAGGTACTGAAATGTATATCGGGCGGCTATACATGAAATCGTATTGCCGTTTGTTAAAGTATTCAGTGGCATCCATCGTTGCCGAAGCCTTACGGGCACATATTATTTGCTAGTGTTGAAGTCATTGAATAACAATGAATTCAGTTTTTGTTGTAATCAACTTTGGTTTAGTCAACGTTTAATCAGTTTAGCTAGGCTTTAAACATTTTGTAGGGCTTTTTAAGCCTATGTCACTTTTTAACAAAGTGCCAACAAGTATTTATAACTAACTACACATGACTTTTCGGCTGATTTGCTTATTTCTAGAGCAAGTATTTCATAAAAACACAATTTTGTAACATCATTTATCAGTAAACTTTGTCAAAAATAGGCTGTTGTTTGAAAAACACACTCTTAATAAATCAAGTTCTGGCCGAAAGGCCACTCGCCTAATGCAAACGTTAGTATAAAGTGACCTAAAATGGAATACTTTTATCCAGTAAAAGTGAAATTAATGTTTAAATATTCTGTACTTGGCAGTTTTTAGGATGAAATATTGCAACTGTTTTTTGACTATTGACTTATAAGGGCTAATTTTTGACAGTCGCAAGTGTTAGGTCATAAAACTGACGCTAAAACTTGCTGCCGACAGTAGGTGTATTAGCACATTTAGGCATCAAGGTTTTAGTGCGAGTAAAGGGTTTGTTACGCTTAGGATGTTAATGTTGGCTCAGCGCTTCTTATTACAACTCGCCACTTTTAGTACAACTCACCGTTTCTCAGTTTAGGGCATTACTTCTCAGCACAGCTTACCGCTTCTCACTTAAGCGAAGCGGTGAGCTATCGTAGTAGTTTTATCCTTTTAGTCGTAACGACAAGTCTAACGCTTTTACATGTTTAGTCAGTGCGCCTACAGAGATGTAATCGACGCCTGTTTTAGCAAAGTCAGCTAAGGTGTCAATGGTAACATTGCCAGACACTTCTAATTTTGCGCCTTTGCCTGCATCTTTGTAAGTTTGATTTAAGGCGACAGCTTCAAACATCATGGTGATATCAAAGTTGTCTAGCATGATGATGTCGCTTCCACCGTCTAATGCTTGAGTGAGCTCGGCAATAGATTCCACTTCTACTTCTACGGGTTTGTCACTGTGTAGTTTGCGGGCAGCTTGTATCGCCTGGGTAATGCCACCGCAGGCCATGATGTGATTTTCTTTAATTAAGAAGGCGTCAAACAAGCCTATGCGATGATTTTTACCCCCACCACAGGTTACCGCATATTTTTGTGCGGTGCGCAGGCCTGGAATGGTTTTACGGGTGTCGAGTAAACGAGTATGGGTGCCGGCGAGTTTATTAACATACAGTTTAGTTAAACTTGCGACGCCTGATAAGGTTTGAATAAAGTTCATGGCGGTGCGCTCGCCGGTTAAAATGACGCGGGCTGGACCGGATAAGTCACATAACACTTGGTTGGGTACGACTAAGTCGCCATCGTCTACGTGCCAATGCAAGGCAACTTCACCGCCTAGCTGATTAAACACTTGTTCTGCCCAGGCTTTACCGCAAAATACGCCTTCTTCACGGGTGATTAAGCTGCCTTCTACGTGTTTGTCAGCGGGAATAAGCTGGGCGGTAATATCGGCTTTGAGCATTTGTTCAACATTTTGATGTTCGCTATACCCTAGGTCTTCATTTAATGCGGTTTTCACTGCATGGCGGATATCATTTTCAAACATAAGCTAAATCCTTGCGAATATTGGGTGACGAGGTTTTGAATAAAAGGTCACACAAAACACTGTATAAGCTAATAGATTAACATAACTTTGAATGGGTTGTGAGTGCTGTGACCGTGGTATTAAGGCTATTTTACTGTTAATTTATTCGCTTACCACATTGCTGGAACCTGTGTTAGGTATTGCACAATTCATTACCAGTTACAACGCTATAAAAGTGGCTTGTTTGGAATGAGACTGAACCCAGATAGGCCTGCAATAGGCCTTAACATTGACAAGAATATAATATGAAATCATACACAAGTATGTCTTTAGGTTGGTTGCCCCAGGCGCGCCGCTGTATTTCGCCGCATTTTAATGCTCGACCTAATAATGAGGTGAGTTTATTGGTTATCCACAATATTAGCCTGCCAGCAGGCCGTTTTGGTTTACCTTATATTGATGCATTATTTCAGGGCTGCTTAGAGACTGATGCAGCAAGCGCTGCCGACGATTCTTTTGTCGATTTAGCGGGTTTACAAGTGTCGGCGCATTTTTTAATTCGCCGCGACGGTGAAATTGTTCAATATGTTAGTTGTGATGATAGGGCTTGGCATGCTGGGGTATCTGAGTTTGAGGGGAGAACCAATTGTAATGATTTTGCCATTGGTATTGAGCTAGAAGGCACGGATGATATTGCCTATACAGATGCGCAATACCTTAACCTTGAACAACTAACACTGGAGATTATGGCGCAATACCCTATGATTAACCCACTACGGATAGTTGGCCATTGTGATATTGCCCCTGGCCGTAAAACCGACCCTGGCAATAGTTTTGACTGGCTAAGGTATCGACAAGCGCTTGGTTTAGGCAATGGGTTAACATAATTAACGCTAACATAATGCTAAAGGCTTACCGTTAAACTTATTTTATATGATTGAGCGTAATGCTTTTATTACACCCTAAGGATACAAGATGGCTTTATTTGCACTACTGGTCGCTATTTTAGTCGAGCGACTAAAATTACTCCCGGTCAGTCTACAATTTGACACCTTGATGCTGCGTTATCACAAACAGTTTTGGGATAAAAAGTCGTTATCAACCGATTTGGGTGTAGCGATAGCGGTAGTATTACCGTCTTTTGTGGTGTTTGCTATTGGGTTGTTAGTGAATGGCTTAGTGTTCGATTTACTGAGTTTATTGCTGTGGGTTGTGGTGACTTTAGTGTGTTTTAGCCATCAGGACTTACGTGACATTTTTAAAAAATACGTGCAAGCGGCATGTCGAGGTGATGTGCAAGCGTGTTATCGCTACGCCGCAGAGCTTGATTGCAGTGAATGCATTGATGCGGTCGATGAACGTGACTTGGGTATTAAAGTCGGCCAAAGTGTCGCGTGGATTAATTATCGTTACTATGGTGCTGTAGCCTTGTTTCTGGTGTGTTTTGGCCCAGTAGGGGCGGTGTTATATTGCAGCATTCGATTTTATTATGATTTAAACATTAAACAAGATTTGTCTTTACCCTTAATCGATCACCTACAGCGACTGTTTGATTGGTTGCCTAGCAGAATATTCAGTTTCGGATATGTGTTAAGTGGGCAATTTTCACAAGGGCTAACAGCCTGGCGAAAACGGGCGTTCGATACCCGCAGTAGCGCTAAATTAGTCGTCACTGAAACTGCGTTAGCGGCTGAGTCTTTGCCCGAGGCTGGGCCTGCTCCTGTTAGCGTGCAACCAACATTAGCCCTATTGGCGCTGACCAAACGCAACTTTACTTTGCTGCTTACTTTTGTGTCTGTTTTGACCATATTTGGGATCATTAGTTAGCCTAGATATTGTGTTTTTCGGGCTTTTGTCAAATGGTCTGACCCCTTAACGATTTTTTTCGTTTATGCTGCTTAATCTGAGAGTGCAATTGGTGACTATGCTAGAAACTAGACATCAATAGGATGATTTGATAAAGTGCGCGCTCTCACATAAATTGGTAAGACCAATTTACAATAAGGCTTTCAAGGGAGTTTGAGCGCAATTATGGCTTACAGCAAGATTAACCAGCCAAAAATTTCTGATGTGATCATGGAGCAACTTGAGCGCATGATCCTTGAGGGCAGTTTACAGCCTGGCCAGAAATTACCTCCTGAACGTGAACTTGCGGTCCAGTTTGAAGTGTCGCGCCCTTCATTGCGCGAAGCTATTCAAAAGCTCGAAGCAAAAGGTTTATTAATGCGCCGTCAAGGCGGTGGCACTTATGTTAAAGAACAACTCTGGCAAAGCCTTGCTGATCCTATTGTTGAGTTGATGCATAACGATTCTGAAAGCCAATACGATTTACTTGAATTTCGTCATGCCACCGAAGGCATGATGGCGTATTTTGCTGCATTACGCGGCACTGACGCCGACATGAAAAATATTCAAAATAGTATTTTAGATGTGGAAAATGCCCCCAGTATTGAAGAGCAAGCGGATGCGATTGTGCGTTTTTATCGCGCCGTAGCCGAGGCGTCACACAATGTGGCAATGCTTCATTTAGTATTAAGTTTAACCCCTGTGCTGCATAAAAATGTGGCGCAAAATTTGGAACTTCTTAGTCGTCGTGAAGAAGCTTCCACCATGGCAAATGATCACCGCCGCGCGTTATTGGCGGCGATTGTACGCCGAGACCCTGATGCGGCACGTGAAGCGTCGAATGAGCATTTAAGCTATATCGAAGAAGTCATGTTGTCAGTAAGAGAAGAAGATAGTCGGTTGCAGCGTAGCTTGCGCCGTTTAAAGAGCGGCGTATAGGTGAGTTAAACAAGACTAAAGCCTGTCGCTAACAAGATTTTTTATTATTAACATACACTAAACACTCTCAATGGTGTCTTAGGTATAACGTATAGGAAAAGACTGCAATGTCTGAACATATGCTAAATGATATTGACCCGCTAGAAACGAATGAGTGGTTGTCTGCTTTAGAATCAGTGGTTCGTGAAGAGGGCCTAGAGCGCGCTCAGTATTTACTCGAGAAAGTGCTAGATAAAGCCCGTTTAGACGGTGTCGCTATGGCAACGGGTATCAATACTAACTATATCAACACTATTCCTACGACCCAAGAGCCGGCGTACCCTGGTGATACCACAATTGAACGTCGAATTCGTTCGGTTATTCGTTGGAACGCCATTATGATCGTGTTGCGTGCATCGAAAAAAGATTTAGACCTTGGTGGCCACATGGCTTCTTTCCAGTCGGCTGCATCATTTTACGAAGTGTGTTTTAACCACTTTTTCCGTGCCCCGAACGAAGTCGATGGTGGTGATTTAGTTTATTACCAAGGTCATATCTCTCCTGGTATCTATTCTCGTGCGTTTGTTGAAGGCCGATTAACTGAAGAGCAGCTTGATAACTTCCGTCAGGAAGTCGGTGGTAAAGGTTTACCGTCATATCCGCATCCAAAGTTAATGCCTGAATTTTGGCAATTCCCTACCGTATCGATGGGTTTAGGGCCAATGTCGGCGATTTATCAAGCACGCTTTTTGAAGTATCTTGATGGTCGTGGTTTAAAGAATACCTCAGCTCAGCGTGTTTATGCCTTTTTAGGTGACGGTGAGATGGACGAGCCTGAATCTCGTGGTGCTATCTCTTTTGCCTCGCGTGAAAAACTCGATAATTTATGTTTCTTAATTAACTGTAACTTACAACGTCTAGACGGCCCTGTAATGGGTAACGGCAGTATTATTCAAGAGCTAGAAGGCTTGTTTAGAGGCGCTGGCTGGAACGTGGTTAAAGTGATTTGGGGCAATAACTGGGATTCGCTAATTGCGAAAGATACCAGTGGCAAATTACTTCAGTTGATGAACGAGACTGTTGATGGTGATTATCAGACCTTTAAGTCAAAAGATGGTGCTTACGTGCGTGAGCATTTCTTTGGTAAGTATCCTGAAACTGCGGCCCTAGTATCTGACATGACAGATGCGCAAGTCTTTGCCCTTAAACGTGGCGGTCATGACTCTTCTAAGTTATATGCCGCGTTCAAAAATGCACAAGATACCAAAGGCAAACCAACGGTTATTTTAGCTAAAACCGTAAAAGGTTATGGCATGGGTGAAGCTGCAGAAGGCAAGAACATTGCACATGGCGTGAAAAAGATGGACATGACGCACGTACTGCAATTGCGTAACCGTCTTGGTATTGATGATTTATTAAGTGACGAGCAAGTATCAGAACTGCCTTATTTGAAACTTGAGCCTGGCTCAGCAGAATATGAGTATTTACATGCACGTCGTAAAGCCTTACATGGTTATACGCCGCAACGTTTACCTAATTTCACCGAGAAATTATCGTTACCAACAGTGGAAGAATTTGGTGCACTACTTGTTGAGCAAAAGCGTGAAATTTCTACCACAATGTCGTTTGTTCGTGCCTTAAATACTTTGCTTAAGCACGAAGGCATTGGCAAAAATATTGTGCCGATTATTGCTGATGAGGCACGTACTTTTGGTATGGAAGGTTTATTCCGCCAAGTCGGTATTTATAACCCCCAAGGTCAAGCTTATACCCCTGAAGACCGCAGTGTAGTGTCTTATTATAAAGAAGCGACATCAGGCCAGGTATTGCAAGAAGGTATTAATGAGTTAGGTGCTATGTCTTCATGGGTTGCTGCGGCAACGTCATACAGCACTAACGATTTACCTATGATCCCATTTTATATCTACTATTCAATGTTTGGATTCCAACGCGTTGGTGACATGGCATGGATGGCGGGCGATCAACAAGCACGTGGTTTCCTATTAGGTGCTACAGCGGGTCGTACCACATTAAATGGTGAAGGTTTGCAGCATGAAGATGGTCACAGCCATGTTCAAGCCAGCACGATTCCAAACTGTATTTCCTATGACCCTACGTTTGCATACGAACTTGCGGTGATTTTGCAAGACGGTATTCGCCGTATGTATGGCGATCAAGAGAACGTGTTCTACTATTTAACCTTGATGAATGAAAACTATGCCATGCCAGCAATGCCAGCAGGCAGCGAGGAAGGCATTCGTAAAGGTATTTATAAACTTGAATCACATAAAGGTAGCAACAAAGTTCAATTAATGAGCTCTGGTACTATCATGAACGAAGTACGTAAAGCTGCGCAAATATTGAGCGAAGAATACGATGTTGGATCAGACGTGTTCTCTGTGACGTCGTTTAACGAATTAACGCGTCAAGGCCAAGATGCAGAACGTTATAACATGTTGCATCCTGACGCTGAGCCAAAACAAGCGTATATCACTACCATACTGGGCACTGAGCCTGCAATTGCAGCAACAGACTATATGAAAAACTACGCAGAACAAGTGCGTGCATTTATGCCTTCTGTATCATACAAAGTATTAGGTACTGATGGTTTTGGTCGCTCTGATAGCCGCGAAAACTTACGTCGTCACTTTGAGGTCAATGCTGGCTATGTGGTTGTGGCGGCATTAAGTGAACTGGTAAAACGTGGAGATATTGACAAGTCTGTAGTGGTTAAAGCCATTGCAAAGTTCAATATTGACGCTGACAAGACAAATCCGCTATACGCGTAAGAGGCAATAACATGACAATCGAAATTAGTGTACCTGACATAGGTGCAGATGAGGTTGAAGTAACTGAGATTCTTGTTAGCGTTGGCGACAAGGTTGAGTTAGAACAGTCACTGATCTCTGTTGAAGGCGATAAAGCTGCAATGGAAGTACCGGCATCTGCTGCGGGTGTGGTAAAAGAAATTAAAGTCAAAGTCGGTGATAAAGTCGCGACAGGCTCAGCCATTATGATATTCGAGTCGGACTCAGTTGCTGAAGTAAAATCTGCTCCAGCTGCTGCGCCTGCTCCTGCTGCGGAAGCTCCTTCAGCCGCAGCATTGAAAGAAGTGCACGTGCCTGATATTGGTGACGATGAAGTCGAAGTGACCGCTATTTTGGTTAAGCTTGGCGACAATGTTGCTGAAGATCAATCTCTGCTGAGTGTAGAAGGCGATAAAGCGGCGATGGAAGTGCCTGCACCTTTTGCGGGTGTGCTTAAAGAAATTAAAGTGGCTGTGGGTGACAAGGTTTCTACCGGATCGTTTGTAATGGTATTTGAGGTTGCAGGCTCTGCTGCACCATCTACCACTACAGCCGCTCCAGCCCAAGTTGCCGCTCCAGCGGTTTCTTCTGCGCCATCGGTACAAGATATCCACGTACCTGATATTGGCGGTGACGAAGTTGAAGTCACAGAAATCATGGTAAAAGTGGGTGACACTGTTACTGAAGAGCAAGCACTTATTAGTGTTGAGGGTGATAAAGCAGCAATGGAAGTTCCTGCACCCTTTGCCGGTAAAGTGACCGCTATTACGATTAAGCAAGGCGATAAGGTATCAACGGGTTCGTTGATTATGACCTTTGAAGTTGCTGGCAGTGCACCTGCTACATCAGCACCTGTGGCGGCTCCGGTCTCAACTGCAGCACCTGCAGCACCTGCAGTTACTCAAGCGACCCCAGCTGCAGCGGCGAAAGAAGACTTTGTTGAAAACAATGCTTATGCACATGCATCACCTGTGATACGCCGTATGGCTCGTGAACTGGGTGTTAACCTAGCAAATGTTAAAGGCACTGGCCGTAAAAATCGCGTAATGAAGGACGATGTTCAAAATTACGTGAAAGCGGCGGTTAAGCAAGTTGAGTCAGGCAGTGTGAAATCTGCTGCTGGTGGCGCAGGAGGTGAGTTAAACTTACTTGCATGGCCAAAAGTTGATTTTAGTAAGTTTGGCGAAACAGAAGTTAAGCCATTATCGCGGATTCAAAAAATCTCTGGTGCAAACTTACATCGTAACTGGGTCAAAATTCCACATGTTACTCAGTGGGATGATGCCGATATTACTGAACTTGAAGATTTCCGTAAGGCACAAAATGCCCTAGAAGCTAAAAAAGACTCAGGCATGAAGATCACGCCATTAGTGTTTATCATGAAAGCGGTTGCTAAAGCACTTGAGGCATTCCCGACCTTTAACTCTTCATTATCAGAAGATGGCGAAAGCTTAATTTTGAAGAAGTTTGTCAATATTGGTATTGCGGTTGATACGCCTAATGGGCTTGTGGTGCCTGTGTTCAAAGATGTGAACAAAAAAGGTATCCATGAATTATCTGACGAGCTTAAAGAAGTGTCTAAAAAAGCCCGTGGCGGTAAGCTAACGGCTGCAGATATGCAAGGTGGTTGTTTTACTATCTCAAGTTTAGGTGGTATTGGTGGTACGGCGTTTACGCCTATTGTTAATGCGCCAGAGGTTGCCATTCTGGGTGTGTCTAAGTCAGACTTTAAGCCTGTTTGGAATGGCAAAGAGTTCGTGCCACGGTTAATGTTGCCGTTGTCATTGTCGTATGATCATCGAGTTATCGATGGTGCAGATGGTGCGCGATTTATTACTTATCTGAATAGCTGTTTATCAGATATTCGTACTTTAGTGTTGTAATTAATAGGCTGCTTGAATCATCAAGCAGCCTATTTTGTTAGTGAAATGTGTTGTCTTTAATGGTTGAATCAGTAAAGACATGATTACACAACGATGGGCACTTAGCCTAAGCCACTAAATTGAAGTCAAGATCGGATTAAACGATACTCTGTCATAGAACACAGAATTACTAAAACCTAGGATTGTGATTGTCATCCAAGAAAGTGTAAACTGCGGCCAGTTAACATGATGTGATCACAATGATTGTAAAGACGGTGTTGCCGCCAACTCAAGCAAAAGAATAGAGGAAAACATGAGTAACGAAATTAAAACTCAGGTAGTTGTATTAGGTGCTGGTCCTGCAGGTTATTCTGCGGCTTTTCGCGCAGCAGATTTAGGTTTAGATACTATTATCGTTGAACGCTTCAACACCTTAGGTGGTGTGTGTTTAAACGTGGGCTGTATTCCATCTAAAGCATTATTACACGTAGCAAAAGTGATTGAAGAAGCCAAAATGGTTGCTGATCACGGTGTTGTTTTTGGTGAGCCAAAAATCGACTTAGACAAATTACGTAGCTTTAAAGAGAAAGTGATTGGCCAATTAACAGGCGGTTTAGGCGGAATGTCTAAGATGCGTAAAGTTGATGTGGTTAATGGCTTTGGTACGTTTACCGGCCCAAACACTTTAGAAGTTAAAGCTGAAGATGGTAGCGTTAAAGTGGTTCAGTTTGAACACGCCATTATTGCTGCGGGTTCGCGCCCAATTAAATTGCCTTTCATTCCTCATGACGACCCACGTATTTGGGATTCGACTGATGCATTAGAATTGAAAGAAGTACCAGGTAAACTGCTTGTTATGGGCGGCGGTATTATTGGCCTAGAAATGGGTACGGTTTACGAGGCACTAGGCAGTGAAATTGACGTGGTTGAAATGTTCGACCAAGTCATTCCTGCTGCTGATAAAGACATTATTCGCGTGTTCACTAAGCAAATTAAGAAGAAGGTTAATCTAATTCTTGAAACCAAAGTGACTGCTGTTGAAGCAAAAGATGATGGTATCTATGTGACAATGGAAGGCAAAAAAGCCCCTACAGAACCAGTGCGTTATGATGCTGTGTTAGTGGCTATTGGCCGTGCACCAAATGGTAAATCACTGGCTGCAGAAAAAGCCGGTGTTAATGTTGATGAGCGTGGCTTTATCAATGTTGATAAACAACTGCGCACCAACGTGCCACACATCTTTGCTATTGGTGATATTGTTGGTCAACCAATGTTAGCGCATAAAGGTGTGCATGAAGGTCATGTTGCTGCTGAAGTTATTTCTGGTCTTAAGCACTTCTTCGACCCGAAAGTTATTCCTTCAATAGCGTATACCAATCCGGAAGTCGCTTGGGTTGGTTTAACTGAGAAAGAAGCAAAAGAGCAAGGTATTGCTTATGAAACTGCGACTTTCCCTTGGGCTGCAAGTGGCCGTGCAATCGCTTCAGATTGCAGTGAAGGTATGACTAAGTTAATTTTCGACAAAGAGACTCATCGTGTTATCGGTGGTGCTATTGTGGGTGTTAACGGCGGTGAGTTATTAGGTGAAATTGGCCTAGCAATTGAAATGGGTTGTGATGCTGAAGATTTAGCATTAACGATTCATGCTCACCCAACCTTACATGAATCAGTGGGTCTTGCTGCTGAAATCTATGAAGGTTCAATTACTGACTTACCTAACCCAAAAGCGGTTAAAAAGAAGTAATTAACAGCATCAATAAATAATTTAAAGCACCCTTAATGGGTGCTTTTTTTTAGTCTACACTTAGTTGGTAGTGTTATATTATTGTTATTAAATTTTATGTGATTTATCATATATGGTTATTATTGGCTTTGAATTGACCCTCCATTTGTACACTATTGAGCCGCATATT
This sequence comes from Shewanella sp. HL-SH2, assembly GCF_051164935.1. NCBI lineage: Bacteria > Pseudomonadati > Pseudomonadota > Gammaproteobacteria > Alteromonadales > Shewanellaceae > Shewanella > Shewanella sp. HL-SH2. The sequence goes on along the minus strand of NZ_CP195035.1, from coordinate 194,008 downwards.
CGGGCTTAATTGCGCAATATTGTGGTCAGTAATTCAAGTTTTTTTGCTTAAAGTCCCTTGAAAAGTTGCGCTATTAGTTTGCCTGTTTTAAATGTTTTTTATTATTTTTAGTTGTGATTGTGATTGTGATTGTGATTGTGATTGTTACTGTATATTGAAAATAGACGGTTTTTGATACCAGAATGGACTTCTAAATCAAATAGGATAAAAGTCAGTTCATTAGTTGTTTTATTTGAGATAAAACAACATTAGGTATTGGAGTATCTCACCTTAAATGTATCGCTTCTGCGCCTTTATAATAGTCGTTATGGTTATGCTGGGATCCGTTGCACCTGCTAAAGGGGCCGACTTCATTCAGCGTGTATTTAATGCTAAAGATGGTTTAGCTAATAGCACTATTAACGATATCAGTTTTGACCGTTATGGTTATGCTTGGCTTGCAACTGAACAAGGGCTTTATCGAGTTAGTAATAACTCAATTAGGCGCATTGATAAAGTCGGCACTGAGTCTGTTTTAGACGACGAGATGCTTTACCGAGTGGTTCCAGTTGCTGATGAGCATTTATTAATTACCTCTATTAGCACCCTGTACCTATACAGTATACGGGAACACAAATTCACCCAGCTATTTCAACCTACTGCGATGGGAGGGGATGAAGACAATACTAGCCTTGGCATAGTCTCGATAGTTGATAATCACGCGAATCAATTTGAATTACTGTCACATGACGGCCAACGTTACCTATTTGACATTGCCAGTATGAGTTTGATCCCTGACCCCAAAGGATCGCTATCTTCTACTATCCCTTGGGGGCATCAATTAGTCTTAAGCAACCAAGAGCGTATTTATACTTCCCCCCATAAAGCTGAACTGCACCTTTTAGATGGTAAAGTAATCGATTTAGGATGGAACAAAAAGCGTGGGTCAATTAAGGGGTTAATGCAAGACTCACATCAACAGATATGGCTATTTTCATCTAAAGGTTTGTTTAAAATAATCTTAAGCCAGCGCACCATAACTCCTATTATGGATAAGCCCTTTTATATTGAAAAAGTGGTTGAAGACAGCAAAGGCACACTTTGGCTTGGCAGTCGCAGTGGATTGATTTCATGGGATGTAAATACTAATGACTCGAAGAATTATCATCAGCCATTAAAAACATTTGCAGATATTGATTATATTCATGCCCTTGCAATTGATGAAAACGGTTTGATCTGGGTGGGTGGCTCAGGTGATGGTTTGGCTTTAGTGGCAACCGCCCCTGATTATATTGTTGATTATTTTTCTCAGTCTTCAGAATATCAACTCGATAACGAAATGATATGGTCTATTTTTCAACAAAATAATAAAGTTTGGTTAGGTACTGATGGTGGTTTAGAGGTGATTGATACGCTTTCTAAAGCTTCGACATTAGTTGTGCCCGATGGTTTTGAACCAAATGACAGCATTTATAACATTACTGATCTTGATGATGATCATATTGTGTTATCTACCACTAACGGTTTATTTGTTATTAACAAATATACCAATGCCTCCTCTGATTTTAGTCAATGGAGTGGTGGGCAATTATCCCTAAGAAAAAATGTGGTGATTACTAGTTATCGTGATCCTATATTAGATAGAATTTGGTTTTCGACGACTCAAGGCCTCTACTATTGGCAGTATGGAGGCATTGAGCTGCAGCAAGTGATGCTTGATGATCGTGAGTCACAGCAAGGAAGATTCTGGTTTAGTGCAATTATCAGAGATAACCATAATCGCTTATGGTTAGGGGGAGAGAAAAGTTTTGGTTACCTTGATGACGACTTAATATTTACGCCAATAAAAAATGCTTTTTCTCATTTAGATAAGCAACCGCAGATTACCCACCTTCTTCAGGTTAGTTCGGATACGCTATGGCTGGGGACATCGCAAAATGGTGTGTTTGAATATCATATTAACACTGGGGAAATTACTGACTTCGATGATAAGTTAAATATTGACTGTAATGTGGTGCTTTTTTTAGAAGAAACCCCAGAGGACTTCTTAATTGGATGTTCTCGCTCTATTATAAAAATTAATAAACGGACACAAACTCACTCTTCATTTACTCACCATGATGGCTTTATCTCTGATGAGCTTAATGAATCAGCGGTGTTATATCAGCCTCAAATGGGGTTATATGTCGGCACGCCTGACGGCGCCATGTTAATTGACCCCAACAAATTAGCTAATCGAATTATTAATAATAATATTTTTCTTGAGTCAGTCTCGGTTTTTTATGATAAAAAAACCGATTTGTTTTTGCTACCTGAGCAATTAAAAACGGTAGAGCCAGGCGCAAGCTTAATTAGCTTTCAAATTTCAAATTTAGATTATCTTGATGACAGCCCAATAAGTTTACAATATCGCTTACTGAAAAATGGCAAAGCTTTGTCTAGCTTTGTGTTATTGGAAGGCCAATCTCAAATTAACATTTCAGGCTTAAACGCTGGCAAATATACCCTAGAACTGAACTATAAAAAACACAGTGTATGGTCGGCTCATCCATTTCAGTTTAGCTTTTTAGTAGATGAGTATTGGTGGCAATCTCAATACTTTAAAGGTGTACTAATTTTCAGCGTGCTCTTTTTTGCTTTTGTTTTATCCATATATCGTCAGCGCCAAGTCATGCGTTTTAAAAAGGTCAATCAAGCTTTAGTTGAAAGCGATGACAGGTTGTCTCAAGCCCTTCGTGGCAGTGATTCTGATCTATGGGAATGGCGCGATGATAACCAAATACTAACCTTAGATAATCGTGGTGGCATGTTAGGCGATAAGTTAAATATTTTGACAAAACTAGTCGATCTTCCTATTCATCCAGAGGATGTTGACCGCGTGACCCAAGCATGGCTTGAGTTGCTTAAGTCGACAGCGGATATGATAGATGTGGACTTTCGCTATCGTCATGAGTCACAGGACTGGCGATGGCTGAGAATAAAAGGACGGGCTATATCGTGGCAAGCTAAAAGCGGTCGACTAAAGCGTGCTGCTGGCATTTACTCCGATATTACCTCACAGCGCGAATTAGAAAGTGAAGTGAACCTATTGGCTGAGGCATTTGAGAATACCTCAGAAGGGATGTTAATTCTTGATGCTGATAAGCGTATCAAAATTAGTAATCTTGCCGCTAACCGAATTCTTGCTATGCGGGGTGAAGAGTTATTGGGTAACCAATTTTCCAACTTAGTGCTATCCAGTCAAGTCCCTTTAAATATCGATAAGCTGTTTAGCCGAGACACATTTTGGAGTGGCGAGCGTGATTTATTGCGTGCAGATAATAAGCCTTGTCCTGTGTGGTTAAATATCTCCAAAATGCTCAATTCTGTCGGCACTACCCAACATTATGTGGTGGTGTTTTCTGACATGACCGAGCGAAAACAGAGTGAACTTAAATTACAGCGATTAGCCAATAACGATCTACTTACAGGTTTAGCTAACCGAACTCAGTTTGTCGTATTACTTAATCAAGTCATTGAAGATGCGGTGCGAAGTGATGAAAAGTTAGCGCTTATGTTTTTAGATTTAGATCGCTTTAAATCGGTTAATGATTCTTTTGGTCATAGCATGGGGGATGCATTATTAATTGAGGCAGCAAACCGTTTGCAATCCTGTTTGAATTCGGAGCATCTGTTATGCCGTTTTGGCGGTGATGAGTTTGTTATTTTACTGCGCAATGCTGATGACATTGATCATATTAACCACCTTGCAAGTCTATTATTAGAGCAGATTGAAAAGCCATTTAAACTTTATGGACGTGAATTTTTTATTTCAACCAGTATAGGAATTAGTTGTTGGCCTGAAGATTGTCAAGATTCAGAAGTCTTGATAAAAAATGCTGACTTAGCCATGTATCACGCTAAAGAAGAGGGGCGTGGTAATTTTCAATATTATTCAGCTGAGCGTAATGCAGAAGCATTATATCGCCTACGCTTAGAATCTGACTTGCGTAAAGCGATTGAGCGAGATGAGTTTGAACTGCATTATCAGCCACAGATTGACATTCTGCATAACGATCGCTTTATCGGCATGGAAGCATTAATTCGTTGGAAACATCCAATTGATGGTTATGTTCGTCCTGATATTTTTATTCAAGTGGCTGAATCGTGTGGATTAATTATTGATATTGATACATGGGTGCTCAAACAAGCCTGCCTTGATGGAGCCCGTTGGTATCAACATTATGGTCAAGAATTTAAACTATCAGTCAATGTTTCAGCGGTGCAGTTTAGACAAATTGGTTTTATTGAGTCTGTTAAAAGTGCGTTAACTGAAACAGGGTTTCCAGCAAAAAACTTATGCCTTGAGATTACCGAAGGGGTGTTAATGAAAGAGATACATGTTGCGACTGAGCATTTATCTCAATTAAAAGCTTTGGGCATACAAGTGGCGATTGATGACTTTGGGACCGGATACTCATCACTGGCTTATTTAAGATCATTTGAGGTTAATACACTCAAAATTGACCGTTCTTTCTTAATTCAAATTGCTGAAAATCAAGCAGATCAAGCGATTGTATCGAGTATTATTGAGTTAGCACGTAATCTTAAATTACAAGTTGTTGCCGAAGGAATTGAAACTAAGGAGCAATTAGAGCAAGTATTTAGTCGTGGATGCTACATTATCCAGGGTTATTATTTTGCTAAGCCGATGCCAAGATCTGATTTGGATACTTTTCTTGGTATTGACACTAAAGAAAAACCCATCACTTTTCATAATTGAGTTAGGGGGAGTTGACCATTCTTTGCTAGAATATGATCGATTTTAATTGTATTTGGGATAACTAAGTTGGTCATTTTTAGGTCAATACTACATGTTAGATTGTTTAGCGCTGTCATTATAACGCTGTTTTTTTCCGGCTATGCGCATGCTGCAGCAGATAAACTGCCAACATTTAAAGAACGACCAACCATTGGCCTAGTGCTCAGTGGTGGCGGCGCCAAAGGCGCAGCTCACATTGGCGTACTGCAAGTGCTGGAAGCGAACAATATTCCTGTTGATTATATCGCTGGTACCAGTATTGGTGCGTATATTGCGGGCATGTACGCGTTAGGTTTTAGTGCTAATGAAATTGAATCTATTATGTTGGAAGGTGCCTGGGATACGGGCTATTCAGACACTATTCCTAGAGAAAACTTATCTTATCGCAATAAACAATTACGAGATAAATATAATATCCCACTCAGTGTAGGATTTAACAACGGCGAGATCACCTCACCTTCAGGACTATTGCAAGGCCAAACTATGTCGCAGTTGTTACGACACTCAACTGATTTAGTTGAGCAATTTGGTGACTTTGATGACCTGGCTATTCCTTTTCGTGCGGTAGCGACCAATTTAGCCACCAGTGAAGCTGTTGTGATAGATCGCGGCAGTATTTCTAAAGCTATGCAAGCATCTGCGACTGTGCCAGGTGCACTGCAGCCGGCCAATATTGACGGCATGCTATTAGTCGACGGTGGTATTGCGAATAATATGCCTATTGATGTAGTTCAAGGCATGGGGGCTGACATCATTATTGCGGTTGATATAGGCTCACCTTTAACTCAACAAAGTCAGCTAAACAGTACTATTGCAGTGCTTGAGCAATTATCAACCATCTTGACCCAAGCTAGCACCGCGCGTCAAAAGCAACTGCTTAAAGAAAACGATATTCTAATCAGACCTTGGATTGATAATCTCAGCACCACAGACTTTTCGATTATGCCCCAAGCATTAGTGATAGGTGAGCAGGCTGCACAGCTGAAATATGACCAACTGATTAAGCTGTCTATTTCTGACGAAGAGTACCAAGCCTATGCTGATGCGAAACAACAAAAGCGGTTACGCTGGAATAACCCAATTAAACAACCGATTTATCAAATTGTGTTAAATAATGAATCTAAAGTGAATGATAAATTAATCCACGATAGTCTGCAGATAAAGCCGGGGCAGGTTATTACCAAAGAAGAGTTAGAAGCAGCGGTTAAACGTGTTTACTCATTAAACCGATTTGAAAGTGTAGATATCGAATTTAATGATACTGAGCTAGGACGTATTCTGACGGTGAAATCTAAAGCGAAATCTTGGGGACCTAATTATTTTGATGCTGGTTTTAATTGGGAAGATGATTTCACCTTAGATTCGGCAGTGACATTAAACTTAGCTTTTGCGATGACTGATTTAACTGACAATGGTGGTGAGTGGCGCAATGAATTAGAACTTGGTTTTCAAAAGCGTGTAGCGACTGAGTTTTATCAGCCACTTGATAGAGATCAAGATACCTATGCTATCGCTCGATACCAATATGAGATGAAAAGCTGGGATCTTTATGATGAAAATCAGCTAATTTATAAATTAGACAACAACTTGTCGACCCTGACAACGGGCATTGGCTATAACTATTCTTCCTCGGGTATTATCGAGTTAGGTTTAATTGGTGAATTAGGCAATATTACTAATAACGCTGTGCTCTCGGGGAAATTTGATTATGACACCTATGGTGCTTATCTGAAAATAGCCTATGACACGTTAAACAGTATTAGCTTCCCTACAGAGGGTAATCGTTTTACGTTAGCGAGCTACTATCGCAATGAAAGCTATTCGTCGCGAAGTTTTGCTGATGCCAGTGATAGAACTTGGCAAGTTGAAGCTGATTGGAAAGGCGCACTTAATTTAGGTCACCATGCGGTAGTGGGCAAGATGGCTTTATCTACGGTTGAAAGTGACGGCGACTTTTCTATTCACTTAAGTAACTTAGGCGGTTTTTTAAATTTATCAGGCTTTCATAAAAGTGCGCTTGCCGGTGCGCATAAAGTTTTTGGTGCCGTCATTTACCAGTATGATTTAGGCCGAGATGTATTAATTACCGATATCCCCTTATATTTAGGCACTAGTTTTGAGGCAGGTAACGTCTGGTATTTACGTGAGGATGTTGATATTAAAGACCTTATTTTTTCAGGCAGTCTGTACTTAGGGACAGATACTTCCTGGGGACCTGCTGCATTAGGTTTTGGTTACAGTGATACAGGCGACAGAGCGTTTTACTTATTCATTGGTAAGAACTTCTAAACTCATTATTCAATCAAGGCAGCATCAGCTGCCTTGATTGTTTTGGTGAGATACACCTATCGATAGTGTTGTTTAAGTATGTCGATGATAGCGTGAGCATCAGCCACTTGATGATGACCAACAATCCATTTAGCTTGTGTTGCCAACTGTGGCGCAGGAATAGCAATCGTTTGCATCGACGCGGCTCTTGCAGCAACTAAGCCATTAAATGAATCCTCTATTGCTAGGCAGTTTTCTGCATCAATGTTCAGCGCTGTAGCACAATTCAAATATACTTCAGGATGGGGTTTTCCTCTGGCTAAAAACTCCGCTGAGGTGATGGCTTCAAAATAATGCCGAATACCAAGTTTATCAAGCACAGCATCAATGATAAGGCTTGGGGAAGAGGTTGCTAGGCCTATTTTTAGCCCTTGCTGCTGACAAAAGCTAAGAGTGTCAATAATGCCGTCCATAACTTGACCCTGTTGGCGGATAATATTGACCACTTCTTCAACGATAGCATTAGCCGTTTTGGCATTATCATAGTTGTCCCAAGGGTAGCGTTGGTACCAATAACGCACCACTTGATCGATGCGGAACCCGGTGGTACTTTCGACATCTTCTAAGGTTAACGATAATCCGAGCGCGTTCAAAATAGCCATTTCAGCTTGTTGCCATGCGGGTTCGGAATCGATAAGCACACCATCCATGTCAAAAATGATCGCTTTGATATCCACATTTGCCATAAAAAACTCAATATTGGTCAGAAAGAACCATTAGCGTAACGTTTTCCCTAAATGAGTTCATTAAAAATACAAATTATTAAAAATATTTATTTTTAAAGTGTGAGATTGTTTACAGATGATTTTAATCAACAGATATATTTTAACGTATTGAATTTTATTATTTTTATTGTTATTTCAAACTATTGTCTAATTTTATTTGTTTAAATCAGGCTTTACATTATCTGTAGTACCAAAAAATCCCGTAGATTTCATCTTAGTAACAGTGTGAGCAGATTCATACTTTTTTAAAGCTGTAGTATACTGGGGGTCGGATTTCAAGCCCGAACCTGTGGAATTTCAGCGTGACTAAAACTGACGTTGAGTTTCGCCGTAAGGCGTCAAACAAAGAGGAATGTTGCCGTGCTAGAAGCATATCGTAAACACGTCGCAGAGCGTGCCGCAGAGGGTATTGTCCCTAAGCCATTAGATGCACAACAAGTGGCTGAATTAGTAAAATTAGTTGAGACCCCGCCAGCTGGTGAAGAGGCTGTCATTCTCGATTTATTAGAAAACCGTATTCCACCAGGTGTTGATGAAGCTGCCTATGTGAAAGCGGCATTCTTAGATGCTGTGGCAAAAGGCACTGTAAAATCACCTATATTATCTGCTGAACGTGCCGTAGAGTTACTTGGTACTATGCAAGGTGGTTACAACATTGAGCCGTTAATCGCTCAATTAGATAACCCAGCATTAGCGCCATTATCAGTTAAAGCATTATCAAACACCTTATTGATGTTTGATTCTTACCACGACGTGGTAGAAAAAATGCAAGCAGGTAATGCATCAGCTAAACAAGTTGTAGAAGCTTGGGCAAATGCCGATTGGTTCTTGAACCGTCCTAAACTTGCTGACAAAGTGACCTTGACGGTATTTAAAGTGGCGGGTGAAACCAACACTGATGACTTGTCACCAGCACCCGATGCATGGTCACGTCCTGACATCCCATTACATGCATTAGCCATGTTGAAAAACGCCCGTGACGGTATCGTACCTGATGTGTCTGGCGAAGTGGGTCCAATTAAAGAAATCGAAGCGCTTAAAACCAAAGGTCATCCACTTGTTTATGTGGGCGACGTTGTTGGTACCGGCTCTTCGCGTAAATCAGCAACTAACTCAGTGTTATGGTTCATGGGCGATGATATCCCTTATGTACCAAACAAGCGTGCTGGTGGTTTCTGTTTAGGTAACAAAATCGCACCAATTTTCTTCAACACTATGGAAGATGCAGGCGCGTTACCGATTGAACTAAACGTTGATAAAATGGAAATGGGCGATGTTATCGACATTTATCCATACACTGGCGAAGTTAAGCGTGGTGGTACTGACGAAGTTATCTCTACGTTCGAACTAAAAACAGACGTATTGTTAGACGAAGTTCGTGCTGGTGGCCGTATTCCATTAATTATTGGTCGTGGCTTAACAGACCGTGCTCGTGAAACCTTAGGGTTACCAGCGTCAGACGTATTCGTGCGTCCGCAAGATGTTGTTGTGACTAACAAGGGCTTTACCCTTGCACAAAAAATGGTCGGTAAAGCATGTGGTGTTAAAGGTATTCGCCCAGGCCAATACTGTGAACCTAAAATGACTTCAGTAGGGTCGCAAGACACTACAGGCCCAATGACCCGTGATGAACTAAAAGATTTAGCTTGTTTAGGTTTCAGTGCTGATTTAACCATGCAGTCATTCTGTCATACAGCGGCTTATCCAAAGCCTGTTGACGTTGATACTCACCACACGTTACCTGATTTCATCATGAACCGTGGCGGCGTAGCTTTACGTCCAGGTGACGGGGTTATTCACTCGTGGTTAAACCGTATGTTACTTCCAGATACCGTAGGTACTGGTGGTGATTCACATACACGTTTCCCAATTGGTATTTCATTCCCAGCAGGTTCTGGTCTAGTAGCATTTGCTGCAGCAACGGGTGTTATGCCTCTTGATATGCCAGAGTCAATTTTGGTCCGCTTTAAAGGTGAAATGCAACCAGGCATCACATTACGTGATCTTGTACATGCCATTCCGCTTAAAGCGATTGATCTTGGCTTATTGACCGTAGAGAAAAAAGGCAAAATTAATGCTTTCTCTGGTCGTGTATTAGAAATCGAAGGTCTTGAGCACTTAAAAGTTGAGCAAGCATTTGAACTATCTGATGCATCAGCTGAGCGAAGTGCTGCTGGTTGTACTATCAAGCTAGGTAAAGAGCCAATCATTGAGTATCTTAACTCTAACATCATCATGTTAAAGTGGATGATCAGCGAAGGTTATGGCGATCGTCGTACTATTGAACGCCGTATTACTGCTATGCAAGAGTGGGTTGCTAACCCAGAGTTAATGGAAGCTGATAAAGACGCAGAATATGCTGAAATTATCGAAATTGACTTAAACGACATCAAAGAGCCAATCCTTTGTGCACCAAACGATCCTGATGATGCAGTATTATTATCAAGCGTGGCACAAACTAAGATTGACGAAGTGTTTGTGGGTTCTTGTATGACTAACATCGGTCACTTCCGTGCTACCGGTAAGATGTTAGACAAGTTTGCTAAAACACTGCCAACACGTTTATGGATTGCACCACCAACTAAGATGGACCGCGATCAATTAACCGAAGAAGGTTATTACTCAATCTTCGGTCGTGTTGGTGCTCGTATCGAGATCCCTGGTTGTTCTCTATGTATGGGTAACCAAGCACGTGTTGCTGAAGGTGCTACAGTAGTATCAACTTCTACGCGTAATTTCCCTAACCGTTTAGGTACTGGCGCAAACGTATACTTAGCATCAGCTGAGTTAGCAGCAGTAGCCGCGTTATTGGGTCGCCTACCTTCAGTTGAAGAGTATCAAACTTACGCTAAAGAATTAGATGCAACAGCAGCTGATACTTACCGTTATTTGAACTTCGATCAAATCGACTCTTATACTAAGAAAGCCGGCAGCGTGATTATCCAATCAGCGGTTTAAGCTTGAACTAGTTAATCGTTGAACTAAAAATGCCAGCAGAAATGCTGGCATTTTTGTTTGGTTCTATTTTTCATAGTTGAGATTCGGAAAAGTATAAATATCAACAGCATCAATTTTATTTTGAATTTTAGTGATATTCTCGATTAGGCTTCCTTTGTGGAAGTTAAGATTTTGATACCTAAAAATATGCCCAGTTTGTTGTCCATCAAGCACTAAACTAAGTATGCCACTTTCTTCACAACTGACCCCGAAACCATTAACGACCACACTTTCCTTTATATTAGTTCTATTATAAAAGCTCAAACTGATCCCTGAGTTATTCGTGGATAATTTTGTTGACTCACCGAACCATACTTTTCCATATAATGTCGACGCAGATAAGCTGGAAGTCCCATCTTTGTTAAACTTGAGAATATAAAGGGCATTTTTATCCATATCAAAAGCTTGCCATAAACCAGTTATATTAGAAGCCGTTGCAATCGGACATCGATCTACATTTGCCTGGATGGAAATAGAAATGAAAATGGTTAAAAAAGCTAAGTATTTCATGAGTGTTTCCTGAGGTCATTATTATTAATTACTTTGCCATTCATTGTTAATTAATACCAGTTTTAGAAGTGGTAGCTCTTTATATTATGAGTTTTAAAATTAACCAATTGCCTGCCGCAGGGATGTTCAGGATGAACTGAATGCCACGATCATATTGATGTGAAAGAGTGACCTTAAGTGCAGATTATCCAGCGAGACGCCGGCTCTTGATTTATAAATCAGCTTCCATGTGGGCTTAACCAAAACCAATAACATCCTTGTTAAACTGCCAGTTCGGCATCCATGCCTCTCGCTCAAAACGTTTCACGCAGTGAAACTTCGCCTTGTTTTGGATACTCGCTGGCTCATCAACACCTGAAATTTTTGTTTCTTCGATTTAGCTTTGTTTCTTCGATTTAGCTTTGTTGGTTGCTACATTTAAAAGCAAAAGGCTGGATCCCCGATAAAAGATCTCGGGAATGACGGTTTGAACATTACTTCAAGTGAGGTTAAATCGAAGAGATAGAATACCGGGTGCAAACGCGGCTGTGACCGTCGATGGCAGGGATGCCATCGTTGAGCTTACAGGGACGTACTTGCAGCGTGTCACAGAAGTGCTTGCGCTAAAGCCTGCGGCAGGCAATTGATTACAGTAATGGTACTATATAAATTTAACGATCAAATAATCAAACGGCCACGGTCTAAAAAATCAGTAGGTTAGGAGGACGTTTTGCGAGGGACTTTGTTATACATCAAATATCACCAGCTAAACATCAGTGATATTTATTTGGTTATCTAATTCCAATACTTAAATTTAATCAATTGCCTGCCGCAGGCTTATGTGCAGATAATCCAGCGAGACGCCGCAAGCACTTCCATGTGGGCTTAACCAAAACCAATAACATCCTTGTTAAACTGCCAGTTCGGCATCCATGCCTCTCGCTCAAAACGTTTCACGCAGTGAAACTTCGCCTTGTTTTGGATACTCGCTGGCTCATCTTCACCTGAAATTTTTGTTTCTTCGATTTGGCATTGTTGGTGGCTACACTTAAAAGCAAAAGCAAAAGCAAAAGCAAAAGCAAAAGCAAAAGCAAAAGCAAAAGCAAAAGCTAGATCCCCGACAAAAGATCTCGGGGATGACGGAGTGATTATAATCATCTAGGCATTCATCAAACACTTAGCGCTTTATCACAAATGAGGCTAAATCGAAGAGATAGAATATCAGGCGCAAGCGCGGCTGTGACCGTCGATGGCAGGGCGAATTTTCATGATAGGAAACGCTATGGGCGAGAGGCATGGATGCCGAACTGGCAGTTACACAAGGATGTTGTTTAAAATCGTTGAGCTTACAGGGACTTATTCTATATAAAGAGTGCAGCGTGACACAGAAGTGCTTGCGCCAAAGCCTGTGGTAGGCAATTGATAGCAGCAATGGTACTTTATAAATTTAACGATCAAATAACTAAATCAGCATTCGGATCAGGTTCTCGCATTCTTTGCCACCAGGTAGCATTAGCTTCTATTTGTCCTTGCTGATCAATTTTCGGATAAGGGATATTTTTACGTCGACAGGCTTTTGCATAAACTGGATGGCCTTGCTCGAACAACATTTTCTGGCAATAAGCTTCATCTAAATGACGAGTGCCATACATGCCTGCCTGTTCACGCTGGCGTTGTGCTTCATACATGATCAATGCAGAAGCGACCGATACATTCAGCGATTGCACCATACCAAGCATAGGAATAATAATATGTTGGTCAGCAATCGCTAGCCCTTCATCACTGACACCGTCACGCTCGTTGCCCATGATGATCACCGTTGGTTTGGTGTAGTCTATGTCGCGAAAGTCGACGGCAGTGTCAGAGAAGTTGGTTGCCAGCACTTGCATGCCCTGAGCAGTAAACTGAGAAGCCGCTTGGCTCATGTTGTCATGCACTATGGTTTTTACCCATTGCTGACTCCCAGAGGCTGTATTGCCTGATACTCGCATTTGAACGTCAGGCCATACCGCATGAACTTGATGTATACCCACGGCATCTGCGGTGCGAATAACCGCAGCAATGTTTTGGGTTTTATGGACGGTATCTAAACATAAAGTGAGATCAACCTGGCGGTTGTCTAGCATTTGATTAATACGGGCGAAACGTTCAGGGCTCATAATAAATATTCGGTAAAATTTTAGCTAACAACAAGTAAACAAAAGGGCGCATAAGCGCCCTTTATACTGAGTAATATTGGACGTTAATGACGGAGCTTATAGCTCCATAATCCCGTCCATTTCAACCAATGAGCCTTTTGGTAGCTCTTTTACCCCAATAGCAGCACGCGCTGGGTAAGGCTGTTGGAAGTAGCGACTCATAATGTCATTCACTGTGGCAAAGTGTGACAAGTCGGTTAAGAAGATATTTAACTTCACTATGTCTGACATTTTTCCGCCAGCAGCGTCACACACCGCGGTTAAGTTTTCAAATACTTGCACAACCTGTGCAGAAAACTCATCGCTTACCATGGTCATGGTTTTAGGGTCTAACGGAATTTGACCAGATAGATAAACAGTAGTGCCGACCTTTACAGCCTGAGAATAAGTGCCAATCGCCTGCGGTGCTTTGTCAGTAGCAATGATAATTTTTTCAGCCATCTTGTGCTCTCTTGTTGTTTATTATAATAATTTATATAAGGGTTATCTGTTGCGTGAGGTACGCAGTACTTCTGGAAGTACTCTGATACGGCGCATCACATTGGCTAAATGTACCCGATCATTGACCGAAATACGCAAATTAATTAAGTACACTCGGCCATCGCGCTCTTCGGTACTCAAGTTATGAATATTTGACCCTGCTGAAGCAATAATCGAGGTGATTTTTGCCAATGCACCTTGATGATTGACAATTTCAACGCGCAAGTTAGCATGATATTCAACCCCTTCAGTATTATCCCAATGGACAGAGATATACTTGTCTGGTTCGCCTTGATAACCACGGATGTTAGCGCAGCTTTCCATGTGCACAACCAACCCTTTACCAGGACTAACATGGGCAATAACCGCATCACCAGGTATTGGACGACAACAATTTGCATAGGTAACTAACATGCCCTCAGCACCACGTATTGGCATGGCATGACCATCTTTATTGTTGTGTGATTCTAGCTTTTGGCCGAGTAAGCGCTGTGCTATCACTATGCTCATCGCATTGCCCAAACCAATATCGGCTAGCAATGAATCTAAGTTAGTATGTTTGGTTTCTTTGATAACTTTTTCGATCAAATCTGCAGGAATACTGTCAAACTTAGTTTCGCCCAATGCATGATTCAATAAGCGGCGTCCAAGTGTGATGGCATTGTCACCCTTTAAACTTTTCAATACTTGACGAATTTTACCGCGAGCTTTTCCGGTTACCACAAAGTTAAGCCATGCAGCATTAGGGCGTGCACCTTTTGCAGTAATAATTTCAACCGTTTGGCCTGAAATTAGTGGTTGGCTTAGTGGGTAAGCTTGGCGATTCACTTTTGCGCCCACGCAAGTATTACCCACATCGGTATGCACTTCATAGGCGAAGTCGACAGCGGTGGAATTAACCGGCAACTCTAAAATACGGCCTTCAGGAGTGAATACATAAATTTCGTCAGGGAAGAGTTCAGTTTTAACGTTTTCAACAAATTCGAATGAGCTAGACGCACTTTGCTGTAATTCAAGCAAGCTTTGCATCCATTTTCGGGCTCTTACCTGGGTGGTATTTTGCTGGCTAGCATCGGTTTTGTTTTTATACATCCAATGAGCAGCAACCCCTTTATCAGCCATTTGGTCCATTTCTTCGGTGCGTATTTGCACTTCAACTGGCACAGCATGGGGTCCAAATAACGAGGTGTGTAATGATTGATAACCATTGGCTTTAGGTATGGCGATATAATCTTTAAAGCGGCCTGGATGGGGTTTGTATAATCCATGCATGGCGCCGAGAACTCTATAACAGGTGTCAATGCTGTCAACGATGACTCTGAAGGCGTAAATGTCCATTACTTCTTCAAATTGCAGCTCTTTGTTGCACATTTTACGGTAAATGGAGTAAAGATTTTTTTCTCGGCCTTTGACCTTGCCTGCTATACCAGCATCTTCTAATCGCGTTTCAATGGCACCTTCGATACCAATGATTAATTCCTTACGATTTCCTCGTGCAGATTTAACCACTTCTTTGATCACTCGATATCGCATTGGGTAATAGGCTTGAAAGCCTAAATCCTCTAACTCTATTTTGATATTATGAATACCAAGACGGTTGGCGATAGGTGCGTATATTTCAAGGGTTTCGCGGGCAATGCGACGACGTTTATCAGGACGAAGCGCGCCTAATGTGCGCATGTTATGGGTTCGGTCAGCCAGTTTGATAAGAATAACCCGAATATCTTGGGTCATGGCCATCATCATTTTACGAAAGTTTTCCGCCTGCGCTTCTTTCTTATCGCGAAATTTGATCTTATCTAGCTTTGATACACCTTCGACTAATTCCGCCACATCAACACCAAATAACTCAGCAAGTTCTTCTTTGGTGACAGGGGTGTCTTCGATGGTGTCATGAAGCAGGGCAGCCATTAACGTCTCATAATCAAGACGCATGTCTGCCAGGATGCGAGCAACCGCAACCGGATGGGTAATGTAAGGTTCGCCACTTGTGCGCATTTGCCCTTCATGGGCATCGCGCGCGACCAAATAGGCCTGCTTGAGTAATTCTACTTGCTCCGGCTCTAAATAAGCGGAAGCTGATTCTTTGAGACCTTCAAACAGATACAAGTGGCGCTACTCCTTAAATTACACGACCTTCCGCAATGGCGGCAACAGCAGCTATTTCAGCAGCTTCGCGTTCACGGACAGTTTGACGCTCATCAGCATCTAAAGTATTAGAGGTGACTAAACCTAATTCGATTTCGCGTAAAGCGATAACCGTTGGCTTATCATTCATCTCTTCAACCATTGGATCTTTACCTTGCACAGCGATTTGGCGTGCACGACGCGCTGCAACCAGGATCATATCAAAACGGTTGCCGATTTTATTTACAGCGTCTTCTACAGTTACGCGAGCCATGTGTGGAAACTCCAGTGTTATCTATGGGGAAAAAATGACGCAAAATTGTACACTAAGACAATTAGTTTGCCAATAGATCGACAAGCATATCATTGTGAGTGTGTCTCTGACTAGCACAGGTTAATCTTTGACTACTAATGATGGCTTTTAAATTGTCCAATGCAGTGTCGAAATTATCATTAATGATCACAAAATCATATTGAGTATAGTGTGACATTTCTGAGACAGCTTGAGCCATACGGCTATCAATAACCTCTTGACTATCCTGGCCTCGACCAGTTAAACGGCGTGCAAGCTCGGTTTTTGATGGCGGTAAAATAAATACCCCAACGGCTTCAGGCATGAGCTTTTTAACTTGCTCGCCACCTTGCCAGTCTATATCTAAAAAAACATCTACACCTTTGGCTAAGGTTTGTCCGATAACAGTGCGTGACGTGCCGTAGTAATTACCAAATACTTCAGCCCATTCAAAAAAGGCATTTTCAGCGATTAACGCTTTAAATTGTTCAACTGTAACAAAATGATAGTGTTGACCGTTAACTTCACCTGGTCGTGGTTGGCGAGTGGTATGAGATACAGATACTTGCATATCACTGGGATTATCTTTTAAAAGTGCGGAGATAAGAGACGATTTTCCTGCACCGCTAGGGGCTGACACAATAAAAAGATTTCCAAGAGTACTCATAGTTTTGCTGTTCTCACAATACGGTTAAGAAAGTTTAATATTATAACTCAACAAAAACTGCCTACATAGCCATAAAATCTCTGCCGATTGAGATTGAAATTCAGTACTCTCTTTTTACACAGATTCATACTAAAATACCCCCGCGACCCAAACGGGTTGCCTTGCTTACGATTCAAGGATTTTTCATGCAGTTAAACACGCTTTGGTGTTATCAAGGCCGCGACAATGCCTTCCGCTTTTTGGCCATCATTTTAGCCAGTTTTAGTTTTTTGTTTTTAGTCGGGATAGTTTTCCCGCAAAGCATGATTATTTTATTTGCAGCACTGCTAACAACGACAGTGATTAGCTTGTCTGCGCTCAGACGTTTACATGATGCAGGTAGACCCATTTTTTGGGTGTTACTTGCTGTCTTGCCACACTTATTATTTGTATTGAGTTGTTATTTGTTTTGGCCTTTTGCTGCTATTGCAGGAGTAGGTTTATTAGGTATTGCTTGTAGTGTTTTTATTAGCTTCTTTCCCGCCATTAGTCAAAAAGTGCCTTATGTTGAAGGTTATTATGGCCCTAAAGCACAGGTTAAGTCGGAATTAGGTGGCGTGAGAAAACGCCGTGAACCACAGGTTTTTGGCCAGGCTGCTCGTGCGGATGTTAAACCGATGGCTGCTGAAGTGCATCATGTTGCTGATGATGAGCGGGGGCAAAATGAAGTCTCATATATAGGTGCGCATCATGCCTCATTTGATCATGCAGAAGTTGAGGTTAATGAAACCGAACATACAAACAGCAAACATATCGACATTGATACTACCGACGAACCTTTAGTTGCATCAATGCGTTTTTCTGCAATTGATCAAGCACCCGAGTCAATGTCAGCTTTTAAGCAATCTTGGCAGGCATCTCATCGTTTTGATGTTGATCGTGATGCGCTTGATACCGGCTCGGTGACTGAGTTAATCAAATCTTGGTTAAATCGCTTAAAGGAGCATCATATTCCAGTGATTCTGGGCGCTAAGGTGTTAGGTGTATTACTGGTATCGGGCTTAATCGTATGGTTGCTAGTCAGTCTTACTAATAGCGGTGACAGTGATGAAAAAGATATTGCCAAGGTTAACGTTACCCAATCAGAAAAAATCGACAGAGTCAGCGCTAAGTTGCCTGATGGTTTCTGGATAGTCATGCAAGACAGCATATTTATTGTGCGCTGGCTCGGTGATACAGATACGGCAAAAAACCTCTGGCGACTCGATACCGCCCAAGGCGATAAAACCTGTAGTGAGCTCGTTTTTAACGATGGCAGTGAATATAGGCCTATTAGTGTTGATTTAATGAGCGATGAGGCCACTGAAGCGCGTTTTTCACCTTTAGATAACAAATCTATTATTAATCATATTGCAATGCGTGGTAGTTTTAAGCTTTGTGGCTATGACTTTAGCTTAAAGGGCAGTCAAGCTACGTTAATGCAGCATCAAGAGTTTGCTGATTATCTACCGACAGATTAACTGAATATAATTAATACGATATAACTTAAAAAGAATATGGAGCGTATGAGTGAGTGATTTTATTAGGCAGCAAGTGCTGCCTCATTTTGGTATTGGTTTAGATAAAGTCACCATCTCAACGCTTGGAAATGGACACATTAATCAGACATATTTAGTACGTTGGCCCAAGGGCGAATTTGTTTTACAAAGAATAAATACTGATGTATTTACTCAGCCAAATTTACTGATTGAAAATGCATTACATGTCAGTGAACATCTTCAACAGCAAGTTGAACAAGGCCATTATCAATTACAAGTTGTTAAGCCTGTTAGCGCGCAAGATAAACAATATGCTATTAATCTTGGCGATGACGGCTATTGGCGGGCGATAACTTACTTGCCAAATAGTCATACTATTGAAGTGGTTACTAACACCGAACAAGCAAAAATGGCTGCCGGAGCCTTTGGTCATTTTGTCGCGGCATTGAGTTCACTCAACCCAGATTGCATTAATGATGTTATTAAAGATTTTTTGAATTTTCCTTTTAGACTACAACAGCTACAGCAAGCGGTAGGTGATGATAAATGCCAACGTTTGTCAGAATGCCAATATTGGGTTGATTTGGTTTTTAGTCAACATGCGTTATTTGATGAGCTTGAGCAGGTTGAATCGCTATTACCTTTGCGTGTTTGTCATAATGATACCAAAATCAACAACATGTTGTTTGATGAGCGTGATATGTCAAGTATGGCCATTATTGATTTGGATACCTGCATGAAAGGGTATTTGATGTATGACTTTGGTGACATGGTGCGTGCTTTTTGTTCGCCAGAGGAAGAAGATTCCACTGCATTAGATAAGGTAATTGCACGACCAGAGATTATTGCTGCGGCCAGTGAAAGCTACATCAAAGCATTAGAAGGGATCATTACTCCAATAGAAAAACGGAGTTTATGGCTAGGTATAAAAGTTATGGCATTGATGTTGGGCAGTCGTTTTTTAGCCGATCATATCAATGGCGATGCTTATTTTAGTATTCACAGACCTAATCATAATTTAGATCGTGCAGCTAACCAGTTAACGATTTTTAAAAGTTTGCTGGGGCAAGAAGCCAAATTAAAACCACTTTTCGAGTAATTATCAGTTAACTCAACATATCAATTAATGGGTGAATGTAATTAATGCATATTTCAAAATATCAGTGGATTTTATTTGATGCCGATGAAACCTTGTTTCATTTTGATGCTTTTGCTGGACTGAAGTTATTATTTTCAAAATATGATGTTGAATTTAGTCATGCAGATTTTGACCATTATCAAAAGGTAAATAAACCTCTTTGGGTTGAATACCAAAATGGCGTTATTGACGCCAAAACGTTACAGACGCAGCGATTTGTTGAGTGGGGAATAAAGCTAACCGTTCAGCCTGAGCAGTTAAATCATGGTTTTTTGGCGGCAATGGCCGACATTTGCGAACCTTTACCTGGTGCTAGGACGCTTATTGATGCTTTAGTGGGTAAAGTTAATTTAGGTATTATTACCAATGGCTTTACTCAGCTTCAACAAATACGCCTGCAAAAAACCGGTATGGAGACGGCATTTTCTCAAGTGATTATTTCTGAGCAAGTGGGAAAAGCGAAACCCGATAAAGCGATATTTGATCATGCTTTTGAACGAATGGGCCATCCTGAAAAGCATCAAGTGTTAATGGTTGGGGACACATTACAGTCAGATATTTTGGGCGGTATTAATGCCGGAATTGACACTTGCTGGTTAAACTCTGCGGGTGTAATGGCTGATAGTAATATTACACCTCACTACCAAGTTGGCTCATTAACCGAATTACATCAACGACTATTGCCATAATTAATCGATTCTCATATTCAAACGAACATAAAAAAGCCGTATTAAGTTTTAACTGAATACGGCTTTATCATTTTCATAATTAGCTATTGGAATAAATCTTCCGCAACGCTATCAATAAATGTCTCACCAGAGCTTTGAGTTTCTATCGCATATTCTTTGGGCTCAGTGCCAGCAACAAAATATTCAAATGCGGTTGTGTGATCAGTCTTTCTTGTGAGCTTACCTGTTTCTAAATCAATACGAACAGAGACAATGCCTTTTGGTGGTTCAGCCGATACTTCGGTTGTGCCTTTTAATGCTTTATTCATAAAGTCATTCCAGCCAGGGCCAGCGGTTTTTGCGCCGGCTTCTCCGCCTGATATTTGATCAGGAGCACCGCTAGCCATCCAACTGGCACGCCCTAGTTGACGGCCGTGGTCATCAAATCCTACCCAAAATGTCGAAGTTAACGTAGGGTTAAATCCACTAAACCAAGTGTCACGAGATTCGTTGGTTGTTCCCGTTTTACCTGCAATGTCATGGCGTTTAAGTAACTTAGATGCACGCCACGCAGTACCATTCCAACCAGTACCTTTACTCCAATCTCCGCCACCCCATATAACACTTTTAAGCGATTCGGTGATCAAAAAGGCAGTTTGCTCTGAAATAACTTGCTTAGCATAGCGGCCATTTTGACGATTACAGACTAATTCAGTATCTGAATTAGCGGCTGATAAATCTTGATTCATTACAGCAAAAAAATCGCTGCTAGCCTCATCGTCAGATGGCTCACTAATCGTTTGCTCATTTAAACCGGATGAACAAGCCAGAGTAGGAGATGCTTGCTCAATGACATTATCGTATGAATCTGTTACGTGGTCGATAAAGTAAGGTTCAACTAAATAACCGCCATTGGCGAACACGTTAAACGCAGTGGCTACCTGTAAAGGTGTCACCGAAGGTGAGCCTAAAGCCAAAGATTCATTACGGGGTAAATCTTTAGCATCAAAGCCAAATTTTACCAGTTCATCAGTGGCATCTTGTAAACCTACATGACGAAGCGCGCGTACAGCCATAACGTTAATCGATTGAGCTAAACCTACTCTTAGTCGAGTTGGCCCGCCATAGATATCTGGCGAATTTTTAGGACGCCATGCAGTGCCTTGGCGAGTATCAGGCTTATTAATAGGCGCATTATTAATTAAGGTCGCAAGAGTCCAGTCTTTCTCAAGGGCCGAAGCATAAATAAATGGTTTAATATTTGAGCCGAGTTGACGCTTAGCTTGGGTCACTCGGTTAAACTGGCTTTTGCTAAAACTAAATCCACCAACCAGTGTGCGAATAGCCCCATCAAATGGGTCTAAACTTACCGTGGCACTGGCAACCTCAGGAATTTGCGATAATTGCCAAAAGCTGCCGTTATTACGCACATAGACTTGCTGTCCCTGCGATAAAATATCAGTAGCAAGCTTAGGCGGTAAACCTTGACGTTTATCAGTGATAAATTTACGTGCCCATTTTAATCCTGACCATTCAATGGTTATTTCAGAACCATCAGCAAGCATCATTTTTGCTTGTTGATCTGTAACAGACATTACTGCTGCAGGTAAAATACCTTGCATTGGTGGCGTTTGGGCTAACTGTTCAATAATCTCAGTACGACCAAGTGGCGTTCCTGTCCAGAGTTGCGAAATTGGACCGCGATACCCATGACGTTGATCGTATGCGAATACGTTATCTCGTAATGCATCCTGAGCCATTAACTGTAAATCAGATGAAATAGTGGTGTAAACATTATAGCCATTGGTATAAGCCGCTTCTTCACCGTATTTCTGGATCATGTAATCGCGGGCCATTTCAGAAATATATGGGGCATATAAGTCAATTTCTGAACCGTGATATCGTGCCGTAAGCGGGGCGTCAATCGCTTCTTGATATTCTGCCTCAGTAATGTTGTTTTTCTCTAACATTCTGCTTAATACCCAGTTACGACGTGCTTGAGCTCTAGCGGGGTTACGTATTGGGTTGGCCGCTGATGGTGCTTGAGGCAAGCCCGCAATCATTGCCATTTCTGGTAATGACAACTCATTTAAGTTCTTACCATAATAAACTTGCGCCGCTGCCCCAACACCGTATGCGCGGTTTCCTAAAAATGAGCGATTTAAATATAAGGTTAAAATTTCATGTTTAGTGAGGGCTTTTTCAATTTTTAACGCGAGAAAAATTTCTTTTACTTTACGAATATATGTTTTTTCGTTTGATAAGAAAAAGCCTCGAGCAACTTGCTGGGTTATAGTACTCGCACCTTGGCTTTTTTTGCCTGTCGTAATTAAAATTGTTGCAGCACGAATAATACCGATTGGATCAATACCTTTATGTTCAAAAAATCTCGCATCTTCGGTATCAAGTACAGCATTGATAAGCTGTTGTGGCACGTCTTCAAACTCAACAGGTACTCGACGTTTCTCACCAAATTGAGAAATGAGTTTGCCGTCACTACTATATATACGCAGTGGTGTTTGTAATTGAACTGTTTTTAGTGAGTTAACATCAGGTAAGTCAGGTAAAACATAAAAATATGCTGCAGCAATAGCACCTACACCAAGTAAAGAAAGACTAAAAAAAGCAATTATTAATCGTTTAAACCACTTCACGCATGTATTCCAAAAAAAACTTAAATAGGGCGATAGTATATAAGCCGCAACCATTTTGGTGAAGTAAAAACGTATAAACAAAAAAATAGTGTTTGTACAATATAGAAACATTTTGTACAAATAAGTGTAACGAGATGATTTTGTGCTACTATATTTTAAAACAATAAAAGAATTGTGATGACGGAATATGCTTTCTAAATTATGGAAGCGTCAAGCTCCGCAAATGGTGGGGGTCGATATTGGCTCCCATGAAGTAAAAGCCATATTGCTTAGTAAGACTGCTGATGGATATAAAATTCAAAATTATGCAACTGTGCCAATTAAAAAAGGTGCCGTTGCCGATCATGATATTCGCGATTCTGAAGCCGTATTAGAATCGTTAAGACAAGTGAAACGTTCTTTGCCCAAAGGGGTGAAGTTCGCTTCTGTTGCTGTTTCTGGGTCCGCGGTTATGACCAAAGTGATTTACATGGATGCTTCATTGAATGAAGAAGAAATGGAAGCGCAAATTGAAATCGAAGCAGATAACTTGATCCCCTATTCACTCGATGAAGTCAGTATAGATTTCGAAACACTGAGTCAAAACAGCACCGACCCGACAAAGGTGGATGTTTTACTCAGTGCTTGTCGTACAGAAAATATTGACTCACGTGTTGATGCTTTAGATGCTGTCGAATTAGATGTGAAAGTGGTTGATGTTGAAGGGTATGCGTTAGGTCGCTCAGCTGAGTTGATTTACGCACAACTTCCAGAAGGCGCTAAAGACAAAACCATTGCGATGGTAGATGTCGGTGCTAATATCACTACATTTGCCGTTGTCGAACGCGGTGAAACGACTTTTATTCGTGAGCAAGCATTTGGTGGGGAGTTATTTACTCAGTCTATTTTATCATTTTATGGTATGTCCCATGCCGAAGCTGAATTAGCTAAAGTGAGTGGTAACTTACCTAGAAACTATATGTTTGAAGTGTTATCCCCATTTCAAACTCAACTGCTGCAACAAATAAAGCGTACTTTACAGATTTACTGCACAGCCAGTGGCCGTGACAAAGTGGATTACGTGGTGTTATGTGGCGGAACCGGTAGATTAGAAGGTATGGCAACCGTATTAACTAATGAACTTGGCGTTTATGCCATTGTCGCGGATCCCTTTCAAGGCTGTTTGTATGCCGATGAAGCAATTAAATCCCAATTACAGCCATCAATTAATAAGTTCATGGTAGCAAGTGGCTTGGCGCTGAGGAGTTACGCTCAATGGCGAACATAAATTTACTCCCGTGGCGAGAAGAAGCACGGGAAAAACAAAAGCGTGACTTTATTGGTATCCTTGCACTAGTCTTTCTAGTGACATCTTTATTAGTCTATTTGTTTATTAGTTACATTGAATTAGTGACCGATGATCAACGTCAGCGTAATAGTTATTTAATGTCTGAAATTTCTTTATTAGATACTCAGATTGCAGAAATTAGCGAAATAACCAAACGTAAAAAAGATATTGAACGTCGAACTGAAATTATTTTAGCACTTCAGCAATCTCGTAACTTACCCACTCATGTATTAGATGAGTTGGTTAGGATCGTTCCACCAGGCATTTATTTATCGAGTATTGAGAAAAAAGGCAGCACCCTTTGGATTGAAGGTCGCAGCGAGTCAAATAATAACGTTGCAAATATGATGAGGAAAGTGACAACTTCTGAGTATTTATCTGATCCAAGCATGCAGTCTATTATTTCTCAAAATGAAGAATTACGCCAATTGCAGCGGTTCAAGCTAAAAGTGTCTATTACTAATCAGTTCGGTAATCAAGCCCTTGATATGCAACAAGGAGCGAAAAAATGAATTTAGATTTAGACCAATTTAATGATATTGATTTTGAAAATATTGGTGGCTGGCCTAAGTTAGTCAAGCTCGTTTTTGCAGCGTTCTTATCTATATGCGTTATTGGTGCCAGTTATTATCTGTTTATTGCCGATACCATTTCAGTAATGGAGTCAGAACAAAATAAAGAAATCGAATTAAAAGCTGATTTTGAAACTAAATATCGATTAGCTGCTAATCTAAAGTTATACCGCGAACAACTTGTTATCATGGAAATGCAATTTGCCGAGTTATTAAAAATGCTGCCTTCTGAAAATGAAATGCCAGGATTACTTGATGATATAACTTTTGCAGCAACCGATGCGGGTTTAAGAATAAACAGTTTAGACTGGGATAATGAAATTGAACGTGATTTCTATATCGAATTTCCTATTAGGTTAAATGTTGAGGGTGATTATCATGAAATAGGCAATATGGTTAGTGGTGTTGCAAAGCTCCCACGTATTGTTAGTTTGCATGATTTTACTATTACCTACAAAGAGGGCGGTGGTTTGTCTATGGCTATTTTAGCTAAAACCTATCGCTTTAAAGAAGGTGCAGAGTTACCTAAAGAAATTGCTAAGGGGAAGAATTAAATGAAACTCTTACCCGTTTTTATTGGTGTTAGCTTGTTATTGACAGGCTGTATTGGTGACCGCAGTGATTTAGAGTTGTTTGTTACGACCACTAAAGCACAGCATGTTGCCCGTATTCCACCACTAACAGAAACACCAAAGTTTGAGCATTTTTCATATCAAGCTGAATTAATGCGCAGCCCTTTTGTGCCGCCTTCAAGAGAGTTAACCGAAGAGGTTATTGATACCTCAAAAGACTGTTTACAACCCGACTTGGCAAGACGTAAAGGCAGATTGGAAACCTACGCGCTAGATAATTTAAGAATGCGTGGTACGTTAAGTGAAGACGATAGTATTTGGGCATTAATCGAATCAGCCGATGCTAATGTTTATCGTATGGGTGTGGGCGAGTATTTAGGGCTTTATCATGGTCGCATTTCAAATGTAACGCCCCAATATATCGAAATTATAGAATTAATTCCTGATGGTTCAGGTTGTTGGGCTGAACGTCCTAGCAACTTAGAATTATCTGGCAAATAACCATGCGAAGGATGAGAGAATAATGAAATCTTCTGCCGCGATGAGAAAATCAATGACGAATTCATCAATAATAAAAACCCTTCTAGGGTCAGTGCTATTAATTTTTGCCTTGCCGAGTGCTTTTGCGGCTAATCGCCTATTGGATGTGAAATATCATTCAATTGTCGATCATCAATTAGAATTAGAGCTGGTATTCGAGTCTGAAATCACTTCCCCTACAGTGGACCTTTCAGCGAATCCGGCCGAAATTATTTTAAACTTTGATGACACCATCTCTAGCTTAGCGAAAGATAAGTTACCGATCGATAGTGTGGGTGTGAAATATCTAACAGCACAGCAACAAGCCAGTGATCTTTCAGTTATTGTTGCGCTCAAAAGTGTTAAGCCTTATCAGGGTAAAATTGAGGGTAATACTTATCGATTAACGATTAACGATGCGGTATCAGGGCCTTCTAGTGCTGATAATCCATTTGTGAATTCGATACAAAGTATTGATTTTAGAAGAAATGCAAAAGGTGGCGGAGAATTATTATTTAATCTCAGCAATCGCTCTGTGGCTGCCAATGTCGAGCAGGTTGGTGCCAAGCTCGAAATTAAATTATATAACACTAATATCGGTGATGACTTATTGTATGTCATGGATGTTCAGGACTTTGCAACTCCAGTCAGTAGTTTTGAAACATTTAAAGAAGACTTAACCTCACGAGTGTTAGTCGATGTAGGTGGCAACTATGAATACAATTACAAGCAAGATGGTAATGTATTTACTGTTAGTATCGATAAAATAGAAAGAGTATCTGTTGCTAAAGAGGCTAAGAAATATAATGGCCGCTCTTTATCATTAAATTTCCAAAATATTTCAGTCAGAACTGTTCTGCAAATTATTGCTGATTATAATAATTTCAACCTAGTCACGAGTGATACCGTCGAAGGAAATATTACCCTACGTTTAGATGATGTACCTTGGGATCAGGCATTAGACTTAATTTTGCAAACCAAAGGACTTGATAAACGTATTGAAGGTAATATTTTGATGGTTGCGCCGAGTGAAGAATTGGCTATCCGTGAAAGTAACGACCTTAAGAATAAGCAGGAAGTAAAAGAGTTAGCACCATTATACTCTGAGTACTTACAGATTAATTATGCTAAAGCGGTCGATATTGCTGAGCTATTAAAAGGTACAGACTCCAGCTTATTATCGACCCGTGGCAGTGTAGCAGTTGATGAACGTACTAACACTTTATTGGTGAAAGATACTGCAGAGATTTTAGAAAGTATTCATCGTTTAATAGAAGTGCTCGATATCCCTATAAAACAAGTGCTAATCGAAGCACGTATGGTTACTGTTAAAGATGATGTTTCTGAAGACTTAGGTATTCGCTGGGGCATCACAGATCAGCAGGGTACTAAAGGCTCTTCAGGTTCACTTGAAGGTGCGGGAAGCATAGCTGGCGGGCTTGTTCCAAGCTTAGATGATCGCTTAAACGTTAACTTGCCTGCGGCGATTTCGAACCCAACAAGTATTGCTTTCCATGTGGCAAAGTTAGCTGATGGTACCGTGCTTGACCTAGAGTTAAGTGCGTTAGAGCAAGAAAACAAAGGCGAAATTATTGCAAGCCCACGTATTACAACCTCAAATCAAAAGGCTGCTTATATTGAGCAAGGTGTTGAGATTCCTTATGTGGAGTCAGCGTCAAGTGGTGCAACATCGGTTACCTTTAAGAAAGCGGTGTTGTCGTTACGTGTTACCCCACAAATTACCCCCGATAACCGTGTGATTTTAGATCTAGAAATCACCCAAGATTCACAGGGTAAAACGGTGCAAACCCCTACAGGTGAGGCTGTGTCTATCGATACGCAGCGCATTGGTACCCAAGTACTTGTGGATAACGGTGAGACGATTGTATTGGGTGGTATTTACCAACAGAACTTAATTAGCCGAGTGAGCAAGGTGCCAGTTCTAGGCGATATACCTTTAGTTGGCTTCTTATTCAGAAACACATCTGATAAAAACGAACGCCAAGAGCTATTGATTTTCGTGACCCCTAAGATTATTTCTGAAAAGTTATAACATACAATAAAATGATAAAGGCCAGCTAACTCTTAGCTGGCCTTTGCTTTTGGCTACATTATGGACTTTTATTGAATATAATTGCCACCATCACTTGCCAGCAGTAGCCTTAAGCTGAGATAATCCTCCGTCAAGTCTCAGTAGAGCAAGGTAATATTTTAAGCGGTCGGCTGTATCTTTAGTCGATCAGGCATTCTTTTATATAAGATTCAGACGTATACGAAATGGCTGAAAAACGTAATATTTTTCTAGTAGGCCCTATGGGCGCAGGTAAAAGCACAATTGGCCGTCATTTGGCTCAAATGCTGCATTTAGAATTCCACGATTCTGACCACGAGATTGAACAACGTACAGGCGCTGATATCGCTTGGGTGTTCGATGTTGAAGGTGAAGAAGGTTTCCGTCGTCGTGAAGCACAAGTTATTGCCGATCTTTCAGAGAGGCAAGGTATTGTGTTAGCAACTGGTGGTGGCTCAGTTCAGAGTAAAGATATTCGCAATTATCTTTCTGCTCGCGGAATTGTGGTGTATTTAGAGACGACTATCGATAAACAAGTTGCTCGTACGCAACGTGATAAACGTCGTCCATTACTGCAAGTTGATGACCCACGCGAAGTTCTTGAGAACTTAGCAGAATCGCGTAATCCTTTGTACGAAGAGATTGCCGATGTCATCGTAAAGACAGACGAACAAAGTGCGAAAATTGTCGCAAATCAAATAATTGAGCAACTCGGTTTTTAGGTAAAGCAATGCAACAAATTCAGGTCGATTTAGGTGATAGAAGTTATCCTATTTATATAGGCCAGAATTTGATGCATGATAGCGCGCTTTTTAGCCGTTACCTTGCAAACAAGAATATACTCATCGTTAGCAATGACACTATTGCCCCTTTGTACTTATCTACATTGGAACAGGCAATGGTGTCTTGTGCGTCAGTTGAAAAAATTATTCTGCCTGATGGCGAGCAATTCAAAAATCTCGAGCATCTGGATCTTATTTTTTCAGCTTTGCTAGAGGGTAATTTTGCTCGTGATTCAGTTCTCGTTGCTTTGGGTGGTGGGGTTATCGGCGATATGACCGGTTTTGCGGCTGCATGTTATCAGCGTGGAATTGATTTTGTTCAAGTGCCGACGACATTATTGTCTCAAGTTGATTCTTCTGTTGGCGGCAAAACGGCTGTAAATCACCCCCTTGGCAAGAATATGATAGGCGCATTTTATCAACCTAAAAGCGTTATCATTGATACCAATTGCTTAAAAACCCTTCCTGCTAATGAATTTTCTGCTGGTATGGCAGAAGTCATCAAATATGGCATTATTTGGGATGGAGAGTTTTTTTCTTGGTTAGAGCAAAATGTCGCCGCGTTAAAAGCGTTAGATACACAGGCGTTGGAATATACCATAGCCAAATGCTGCCAGATTAAAGCTGATGTCGTCACACAAGACGAAACGGAACGCGGAGTCAGGGCGTTACTTAATCTTGGTCATACCTTCGGTCATGCTATAGAAGCTGAAATGGGCTATGGTACTTGGCTGCATGGTGACGCTGTCGCAGCAGGCACAATTCTTGCTGCATTGACTGCGCAAGAACTTGATTTGATAGATGAGTCAATAGTTTGTCGTATTAGAAATTTATTTGTTGCATTTGACCTACCCGTTAATGCTCCTAAGTCGATGGATTTTGATAGTTTTATTAAGCATATGCGCCGTGACAAGAAAGTATTAGCTGGTAAGATTCGATTAATTTTGCCAACTGCTTTAGGTCAGGCAGACGTTTTCAGTGATGTTAGTGAAGACTTACTTGAGCGGGTGATCAACCGCGCATAATTGACGTGTGGTGGATTTTTTGACTTCAGCATTATTATTACTGCCAACCCAAGAAGAGCTCGTTGAGCGACTTCAGCATACCGCCAGCTATAGTGGACAGTTACTGTTATTATGTGGCCAAAAAGGATCGGGTAAATCTACCTTAAGTGCAGCACTAGCCAGTGAACTTGATGATTATAATTCGGCGCTTGTCCTTTGCCCTCAGCATGCTGCTTCAGCAGAGATCCGACGTAAAATTCTGGTTCAATTAATTTCTTCGCCTATTTTCGACGATGAAATCCCCCTGATGGATACCATTATGCGTATTCAATCAACGTTGACTAAACCCTTACATATCATTATTGATGATGCCCATTTATTGCCAAAAACCTTATGGGCAGAATGCATTCTGCTATCAAAAATTCAATGTGGCGGCTCAAATGTTTCAGTGACTATGGCAATGGATTCCTCTTATCTTTCAAAATTAATGGCTGAGCTATCCAATGACATGCGTCAGTTATTATTGCCTATTACCATTGAGCCATTGCCGATAGCAGAGCGGGATGGTTTATATCAAAGCTTACTAATGAGATCCGGTAGTACCTCTTTTATCGCGAGAGATATTATTCATCGTCAGCTGGAGAATCAAGCTGGAACACCCTTTGAAGTCGTTGAATTATTAAAATTAGCGATAACCGAGCCGAAACAAAATAGCCCTGCTTGGGGGATGAAAATCAAATTAGCCTCGTTGTTAATGCTTGTGACTGTATTGGTAATAATGGGCTACTTTGTTAAAAATGAGCCAAGGTTTAATCGAGTAGAATTAACCCTGCCACAGAAGCAATTGACCGCACTTCAGCAGCAACAACGAGACAGCGCTGAATCCTTTATCGTATTCTATGGTAAGACATTGATATCATCTATTAAGCCAGCGACAAAAAATAATCAAACTCATTCCCCTTTTGCGATACAGAGCATTAAACTCACGGGGATAGAAAAGGTGAGTCACAGTAGGGGGACTGAGCTTGTAATAGGCTCGACAGCGCTTAATAACAACGAGTCTATCGCTGATGCTGAAAGCTCTGCAGCTGAACCGAAAGCCGCTAGTTCGGATATGCCAAGTATTGTGAAAGATGTTCGCAAGCCAGTGCTCACAAAGATAAATGATAACAATGATCTACTTAATAAGGGCTATACGCTTCAGTTGGCCAGTGTAATAGATAAGAAATCATTAGAATCGATAATAACTAAAATCGGTAATAAAGAGTCTGTTTATATCGCTAAACATAAGCAGCGTTATGTGTTGTTGTTTGGTCAGTATTTTTCTCCACAGGAGGCTCAACAACAGGCTAAGCGGTTACAAGCTGAGCATGGCATAAGTGCTCCTTGGGTGAGAAAGTGGACCGATTTAAGCGAATATAGAATGGAACTGGAAAGTCGATGATAAATAAGTGTAAACAGAGTACAATCTCCAGCTTTAATTTTGGCAGCAAGTAACTTACTTTATGACAAAAAAGCATAGAGCCTTTCTAAAATGGGCGGGTGGAAAATTTAAACTCGTCGATGAATTGTCGAAACATCTACCAAAAGGTCAGCGACTAGTTGAGCCTTTCGTTGGTGCTGGCTCAGTGTTTTTAAATACCCACTATGACGACTACTTGTTATGCGATATTAATCAAGATTTGATTAATCTTTATGAAATAGTAAAGCAAAAGCCAGATGCTTATATCAAGGCGACCAAAGCATTATTTGTTGCTGAAATGAATAACAAAGAAGCTTATTATCAGATACGTACCGATTTTAATTTGAGCCGTGATCCTTTTACCCGCTCGGTATATTTTTTATACTTAAATCGTTTTGGGTTCAATGGCTTGTGTCGATATAACCGCAAAGGTGGCTTTAACGTACCTTTTGGTTCATACAAGAAACCCTATTTCCCTGAAGCCGAAATTCGCCATTTTTCAGCTAAAGCCAAAAATGCCACATTTAAATGTATTGGTTATGAAGGTGCATTCGCTTTAGCAAAAGAAGGCGATGTTATTTATTGTGATCCACCTTATGCTCCATTATCGACCACCGCAAGTTTTACTACCTACGCAGGTCCAGGCTTTAGTTTAGATGATCAGGCATTACTTGCCAGACATTCACGTCATACAGCCCATAAGCGCAATATTCCAGTGCTGATCAGTAATCATGACATTGCGCTGACCAGAGAGCTTTATCGTGGTGCAAAGCTTGCCACAATATCTGTGCAAAGAAATATTAGCCAGAAAGGTGCTTCGCGAATTAAAGTAGATGAAATTATGGCGCTATATGACCATCACTATTGTGACGATGAAGAAAACTAGGCTTGAGAGATTAGCTAAGGACTTGTTGCACAATAAAAATTAACGTTAAAACCATCACTACAGCTAGAGCAATGCCCATTAGAATAAAAGGCACAGGTGAAGTTGTTTTAAAATCTCGCTGACGATTACTATCGGTTTGTACCCCAAAAAATGCGGCAATCGTGCTGCTAAATACTCGCCAAAAAGACATTGTTAAATCTGCTCTGGCTTATTTGATGCAGGTATATCTGCAAGTGGTTTATCTTTATGACCATATAATAATTCAATTAAGTCGATAAAATGAAATTGACTTGAACGACTATTGCCAGAGATCCAATTTTTCCAACTTACATCATGTTCTTTGGTGGCACAGCGGTTGACTGGGTGGCTAGAGGGTAAACTCGCATTATAATTTACATCCGTATCACAGGCGCATGCCTGATCAATATTTTGTTTGGCTGTCGATGAAAATGCAAAACTAATTAGCACGACCAAGGTTGAAGTCGTCACCATAGCAGCGATCGATTTTACTGACTTAGTGCTAAGGTACGAAAATAAACGATGTGGACGTAATTCCATAAGGGGATCCTTTCCATTAATTAACGCCAGTATATTGCTGGCATTGTTCGTTTTCACTTCCAACAAACTTGAACTTAATATAATTTGTTTTCTAAAAAATTTAATACTTAATTAACAATATGTTAGTTTGCTTGATTTGCATTTAGCTTCTATGGAATTGATAGCTAGTTAATCATACTAGTGCATTGGTACCATCTAGCTGTACCTGAAATACTGCCAAAATCTTATTCATTATACCAAATCCGTATAGTTTATGAACATTTACAGCATATTTATTTTAAAAATCAAACTTGTTGCATACCTAGGGCTTTTTTTTGTCGTTTAACTAGAGGCTTTTCGCCTCAAAGGGTAAACTATTACTTCATTTATTTTGCTGCGAGACCAAGATGCAACCTTATTTAATTGCTCCATCAATCTTATCTGCTGACTTTGCCCGTTTGGGTGACGATGTTAAAGCTGTACTCGATGCGGGTGCAGATGTGGTGCATTTTGATGTAATGGACAATCATTATGTCCCTAATCTTACTATAGGCCCTATGGTTTGTACGGCATTACGTCAATATGGGATCACTGCGGATATTGATGTTCATTTAATGGTTAAACCTGTAGATAGAATAGTACCTGACTTTGCTAAAGCAGGTGCATCAATTATTACCTTCCATCCAGAAGCGTCTGAGCATGTTGATCGTACCTTACAGTTGATTAAAGAATCAGGATGTAAAGCAGGTTTAGTGTTTAATCCTGGCACACCATTGCATTACTTAGACCATGTAATGGATAAACTGGATGTTATTTTATTGATGTCGGTTAACCCAGGTTTTGGTGGTCAGTCATTCATTCCGTCAACATTAGATAAATTACGCCAAGTACGCCAACGTATTGATGCCAGTGGTTTTGATATTCGTTTACAAGTAGATGGCGGTGTTAAGGTTGATAACATTGCTGAAATCGCGGCAGCAGGTGCAGATATGTTTGTAGCGGGGTCGGCTATTTTTAGTCAACCTGATTATAAAACGGTCATCGATGAAATGCGCAGCGAGTTAGCAAAAGTATAGTCTATAACGTCAACTTTATTAGCAGTAAATAGTAGCCTAACCATGACAAATTTTGATCAAATACGTGCCATAGCCTTTGATTTGGATGGCACCTTAATTGACAGTGTGCCAGATTTGGCGGCCGCAACCAATGCAACATTACTTGAATTGGCTTTGCCACAAGCAAGCGAAGATCAAGTTAGGGGCTGGGTAGGCAATGGCGCTAAAATGCTTATGCACCGAGCGCTCAGCTTTGCACTGGCTAAAGAGGTTGATGAATCGCTATTAATAGACACTATGCCTAAGTTTATGCATCACTATGGTGTGTTTCTGGAGAAATATAGCCGATTATATCCTAATGTATTGTCGACGCTAATGGCTTTAAAACAGGCTGGCTATCGTTTAGCTGTGGTGACGAACAAACCCTATCGTTTCACTATTCCCCTATTAGAAGCGTTTGGTTTACGTGATTTTTTTGATCATGTGTTAGGAGGGGATTCATTGGCAAAAATGAAGCCTGATCCATTACCCCTTAA
The DNA here is from genome assembly GCF_051164935.1 of Shewanella sp. HL-SH2. Taxonomy (NCBI): domain Bacteria; kingdom Pseudomonadati; phylum Pseudomonadota; class Gammaproteobacteria; order Alteromonadales; family Shewanellaceae; genus Shewanella; species Shewanella sp. HL-SH2. Next base: position 159,625 of record NZ_CP195035.1, on the reverse strand, counting down.
TCACCTTTTGCAGCAATGGCAAATTGAACCACAACAGTTGTTGATGATAGGCGACTCTAAGAATGATATCTTAGCAGCTAAATCGGCCAATGTTACAGTCATAGGGTTAACTTATGGTTATAACTATGGTGAACATATTCGTTTAAGCGAACCGAATGAAGTGTGTGATGACTTTAGCCAAATCGGTCAGTTTTTACTTTCTAAATAATTTTATAATACAGTAATTGGAGCAACAAAACCCATGACTAAACCCATAGTTTTCAGCGGAGCACAGCCATCAGGCGAGCTCACCATAGGTAATTATATGGGCGCGCTACGCCAGTGGGTGGCAATGCAAGACACACATGATTGTATTTATTGTGTCGTTGACTTGCATGCAATTACTGTTCGTCAAGACCCTGAAAAATTACGTGATGCGTGCTTAGATACATTAGCGCTGTATCTAGCCTGTGGTGTTGACCCTGATAAAAGTACCGTGTTTGTCCAGTCACATGTGCCGCAGCATACTCAGTTAAGTTGGGCGTTGAACTGTTACACCCAAATGGGTGAGCTAAATCGCATGACCCAGTTTAAAGACAAGTCACAAAAGCATGCTAACAATATTAATGTCGGTTTATTTGGTTACCCTGTATTGATGGCGGCAGATATTTTATTGTATCAAGCGCAATCAGTGCCTGTAGGGCAAGATCAAATGCAGCATCTTGAACTGACGCGTGATATTGCCACTCGCTTCAATAATGCCTATGGCGATACTTTTACCGTGCCTCAGGCATATATTCCAGAACACGGCGCTAAGGTAATGTCATTACAAGAGCCGCTGAAGAAAATGTCTAAGTCTGATGATAACCGCAATAATGTGATTGGTCTGCTAGAAGAGCCAAAGGCAATTCTGAAGAAAGTTAAAAAAGCCATGACAGACAGCGACGAGCCACCAGTGGTGCGTTTTGATGTTGAAAATAAACCCGGTGTATCGAACCTATTGAGCCTGATGTCAGGTGTAACGGGTAAGTCTATTGCGACTTTAGAAGCTGAGTTCGAAGGCAAAATGTACGGCCATTTAAAAGTTGAAGCAGGTGAAGCAGTTGTTGCTATGCTTGAGCCGTTACAGGAACGTTTTAAGCAGTATCGTGCCGATGAAGCTTACCTTGAGCAGGTGATGAAGCAAGGGGCTGAAAAAGCCAAAGCACGCGCCCAAGCGACTATAGACTTGGTGTATAAGAAAATCGGCATGATTGTATAGGGTTTCTTATGCATAAAAAAGCACCTTTTTAGGTGCTTTTTTGATTTATACAATTAGGTTTTAAAGTTCGACTAATCTTCTTCTTTGGGCTCGACATATTCGAACACTTTAACGACTTTACGAACTCCGGCGGTATTGCGGGCTACGTCAACGGCCAGATCAGCTTGGCTACGTTCAATCAAACCGAGTAAAAATACCTCGCCATTTTCAGTAATCACTTTAATGCGCGTCACATCTAATGATTTCTCATTCAACATACGGCCTTTTACTTTAGTGGTTACCCAAGTGTCATTGCTACGGGTGGTAAAAGAAGTGGGATTACCAATACGTATTTGATTATGAATTTTACCGCCAATATTTAACTCTTGTACTGCTTTAATTGCTTTATCGCGCAACATAGAGTTAGGCGCTTGCCCATACATTAATACGTTACCGTTCATCACCACGCCAGTTATATTGGTTTGATTATTTAAGTCTTCGTATTTTGAAAGGGCGCCAGTAATATCAAAGCCAGCATTGGTATCACTGATTTGAGTAGACATACTGCGCTCATCATTAGCCATCTTGGCGCCACCAACAGCGCCAACCATAACTGCCCCAGCACATCCTTGCAGCAAGGCTATAACCGAGATGATGGCAACAAGCTTTATCATGCTTGTTCATCCTGAGGGAACAACGTACGGTCAATATTGTCACATAAGCAGTGAATGACTAATAAATGTACCTCTTGAATACGCGCAGTAACATTTGATGGCACACGAATTTCAACATCGCCAGCACTCATCAAGCCTGCCATAGCGCCGCCATCTTTACCTGTCATTGCGACAATAGTCATGTCACGGCTTAAAGCAGCTTCCATAGCTTTTATAATATTGCCAGAGTTACCACTGGTAGAAATAGCCAATAAAATATCACCAGGCTGGCCTAAGGCTAAAATCTGCTTAGAGAAAATTTCATCGTAACTGTAGTCATTAGCAATGGCTGTAATAGTTGATGTGTCGCAGCTTAATGCAATAGCCGGTAAAGGTGGGCGCTCAATTTCATAACGGTTAAGTAGCTCAGCCGAAAAATGCTGTGCATCACCGGCACTGCCGCCATTACCACATGAAAGAATTTTATTACCGCCGAGTAAACATTGCACCATCATTTCAGCAGCTTTTTCAATTGATTCAGGTAAGGCTTCCGCCGCATCAATTTTAGTTTGAATCGATTCTGTGAAACTGTCTTTAATACGTTCTAACATGCAACAATCCTTACGATATAGAATTTTTACTGGCGGCTAACTACCGGGGTGTATTGTCGCCAAGTCTGTGTCGATATAATGCCATAAATCAATGCTGTGGTAACTATTGATGCTTAAAAACATCCCTTAATCCAACTTATTTGTGTGTTATTTATGGCAATAACATCAAATCGGCAAGGTGGATTAATACCTTGCTGTTGCAAATAAGCGTTGGCACTGAGGCGAATGCGATTAATTTGCTTAGCGCTCAGTGCATTTATCGCGCCGCCAAAGGCTTGCGATTGGCGATATTTCACCTCAACAAACACTAAAGTCTGTTGCTGCTTCATAATGAGGTCAATTTCGCCGAACTTGTAGCGCACATTTGCGGTAACAAAGGTTAATCCTTGTTGCTGTAAATATTCTCTAGCCTGTTGTTCAGCGAGTTCGCCTGATGTCATAGTGGCGTGAGTTTACCTTTTTCGTATTTTCCCCAGGTTAATTGACGATCAATTAACCCATTAGGTTTTAGCGACAATGCACCGCTTCGGCCATTAAATTGGTATCCTGGAAATGCACGCATTTGGGCTAACCGGTTCACTAACTCGAGCGCGTCATACCCCATAACATATAGACGTTTTTGGCTGTTATTCCAGGTAGACCATAAAGATTCAACCATACGAGTTTCGTTACTTGGCTGCATTAACCAAGGTATGTCGCTGATCATCACTTTATTTAACTCTTGTGCCGACTGGGTTGATTCGTTTTCTAAGCGGCCGCGACTCGAAGTATAAAGTGCAACAGGTTCTGCAAATACACTGAAGTTAACGTCTAAAAAGGCTTTTAATAACGATAAATCTTGGTAAGCCGCAACCATATAGATAGCATCTATATCTTGGCGAGAGCGAAAATCAGCTTCAAGTTTGCTGCCCAGTATCTCTTTCATACGAGTAATTCTTGCCTGACTGTCTTTAACCCCTAAGGCTTCCTGCACCGTGACTTTCATTTGGTCGCCGCTATCAAAATAATGAATTTCAGCATTATTTTCTGTTAACGATAACCAGGTTTGATTAAAGCTTTCAGCCATACGTTTACCAATGGCGTCATTACTGGTTAGCAGTAAAGGTATCTTAACCCCATCAGCGTACAATTTACGCGCGGCATCACTGGCTTCTTGCGCGGGTGATAACGAGAAATAAAATTGATTAGACTGTGGCTCAAACTGCTCTAGTTGATTTAAATACAGTTGCGGAATAAGTTGCTCTTTACTTTGGTTTAAGCGTTGCAACTCTTCCACTTCATTAGGCAATAATGGCCCGATAATAAAGTCTGCACCGGTATCAGTTGCTTGCTGATAAGCTGCTTTGATGCCTATTTGGCTATCAATAAAATGCAGAGTGACATTGCTATCAAATTCGGCCATATAGCTGGCCATAATGCCCATTTTTATAGGTTCAGCAACAGCCGCTCTTGGGCCTGAAAGCGGTAATAGCACCGCAATGTTTTGCGGGCGATAAGGTTTAGCATTGAGCGCTTTTTCTAAATCAGACGGTAATTTTACCGCACCTGGATGATACGGGTTATTGCGTTGCCATTCGCCTAAATAACGAACCAGCTGAGTGGGTTCAACTGCATAGTGTTTAGCAATATAAGCGAGTTGTAGCCAGCCTGAAAATATTGGGTTTGCCGGTTCACGCATGAAGCTTTTAATGGTTTCTTCATGTAAGGGCTGTAACACTTTCCAAATAACGTCATTAACCTGAGTCGATTCAGATTTAGGCAAATAGTTACTTAACAAACTTAATTGTCTAATTTGATCGATAGGTTGTTGGATAGCCTTATAAAGGCGGGCTTTATACTGATGATATGTCGCCATTTGCCAACGGGGCAGTTGCCAATGGGGTGGATATTGTAATGTGTTTAATGCAGCCTGCGCATTTTGAGTCTTTTCATCAATACGCGCATTTAGGTAAATGTGCTCAGCCTGAATGGTAGACACTTTCACCATATTTTTTAGCATCGATGACAAAATGCTACGAGCAGAACTGTAATTACCATCATTAATATACGCATGGGCTGCTAATAACAGGTTGCGATCACGTTTTTCAGGTAAGCTGCTTTTGCTGGCTTCGGATAAATAAACACTTGCTGGTTGCTCTACAGACACTAATGACGTATTGACTACTTGATCAATACTTTCGGTTTTAGTGGCTGAACAACCAATCAATAATGCTGGTAGTGTCAGTGCCAATAGAAATTTAATTGAAATCAGTCTTTTTAACACAGGGCTTCACTCTGGTAAGATATTGGCTTTAGTTTAACCTGCTCTTACGCTGGGCGAAAGACTTGTGCAAAGAGATTATTGAGGTAGTTATGGATCAAGCCGCAGCACTTTATATTGTGCCCACCCCCATTGGCAATTTCGCGGACATGAGTAGCCGTGCAATTGAAGTGTTAAATCAAGTTAGCTTGATAGCATGTGAAGATACTCGGCACAGTGGCAGATTGTTAAGTCATTACGGTATTGAAACCCGTAAAACAGCCTTACATGACCACAACGAGCGTGATCGTGCCCAGTGGATTGTTGAGCAATTACAATCAGGTCAATCGGTTGCGCTTATTTCAGATGCTGGCACACCGCTAATATCTGATCCAGGCTATCACCTAGTTAAACATGTTAGAGATGCAGGTCATAAAGTCATTCCACTGCCGGGGCCATGCGCGGCAATTACTGCACTAAGTGCTTCTGGACTTCCCTCAGACAGATTCAGTTTTGAAGGTTTTTTACCGGCTAAAGAAAAAGGCCGTATTGATAAATTGACTGCGCTCAAAGAAGACCCGCGTACGTTAATTTTTTATGAATCACCGCATCGCATTGTTCACAGCCTGACTTCAATAGTTACCGCGCTGGGCGCCGATCGCCAAATTGTTATGGCCAGAGAAGTCACTAAAACCTTTGAAACCTTCTTATCAGGCACTGCTGAAGAAGTACTGGCGATGGTTATCGCAGATGAGAACCAGCAAAAAGGTGAAATAGTTATTATGTGTCATGGCTTTGCCCAGACCGATGACGAGGCTATACCCAAGGTCGCTATTGATACATTAACGCTGTTAGCTGCTGAATTACCACTTAAAAAAGCTGCCGCAATAGCTGCGCAAATACATGGTTTTAAAAAGAACGCATTGTATAAAATCGGGCTTGAACTCGGTTTATAATTTAAGTCATATCGATAAAGTAAACTATGGATTGGTTTGTTGGCAGGCTTACGCTATAATCCGCGCCGAGTTGGCCAGACAGTTGCCGCGTACTTAGGTACGGGGAGGAAAGTCCGGGCTTCAAAGAGCAGGGTACCAGGTAACGCCTGGGCGGTGTGAACCGACGACAAGTGCAACAGAGAGGAGACCGCCATTTTAGCTTGCTAAAATGGTAAGGGTGAAAGGGTGCGGTAAGAGCGCACCGTGCGGTTAGCAATAGTCCGTAGCAAGGTAAACTCTACCCGAAGCAAGACCAAATAGGGTTCCGCATGGCGCTGCTCGCGTTGGAACCGGGTAGGTTGCTTGAGCCTGTGAGCGATTGCAGGCCTAGATGAATAACTGTCCACGACAGGACCCGGCTTATCGGCCAACTCAACCTCTTTATAATAAAAGGCCTCACAGCGATGTGAGGCCTTTTGTTTTTACGCTTATGCCTATATACGCAGTAGCCGTTCTAACTCGCATGTTACGAAGGTTGGTATTATTTACGGCATAAGCTAATTTTATCAAAGATATCATCAGCCTTGTTGTCTAGTGGCAAAATCTAACTAATTTATCAAAGTGCTCAAAAACGGTTTGTGAGTGAAATTAACGCTTTAGAAAAGATTTTTTTAACCATTAGTGATTCCACTGGCGAAATCTTTCTGAGTAGTCCAATATCATAACTCTATAATTTTAATATCTTAGGTGATTATGGATTTGTCTTTGGAGTACAAAACTGCCGTTAAGCGGGGCTTCGCAGTGCTATTTTGGGGCTTAATCATCAGTGCCGCTTTGGCCTGGGTAGTTAATGAGCGTAACTCCGCTGAAATCAATAAGTCACTTCAAACTGCTTCAGAACAAATTAGTTATCAAGTATTGAGCCGTATCACTCTTTATCAATATGGCCTTCGCGGTGCTCGTGGAATGATTGTTACCGCTGGCGAAAATGAAGTATCTCGTGAGGCATTTGTTCGCTACAGTGCAACGCGAGAGGTTGATAAGGAGTTTCCCGGCGCGCGTGGGTTTGGTTTTATTCGTATCGTTTCCCCTGAGCAGCAAGCGTCTTTTATTACCCAAGCTCAACAAGATAGTTGGCCTAATTTTGCTATTCGTCAGCTTGCTCCCCACGATAATGACCGTTATGTGATTCAATATATTGAACCGGTTGAACGTAATATTGCTGCTGTTGGTCTTGATATTGGCTCAGAGCTGCAACGCCGAGAGGCAGCCGATGCCGCAATGCTATCTGGTGAAGTGCGTTTGTCTGGGCCAATTACCTTAGTGCAGGCAACGGGCAAATCGTTGCAATCTTTTTTAATTTTGATGCCAATATACCGAACTACAGCCACCCCTTTAACACCAGAAACTCGCAAAATGGAGGCATATGGTTGGAGCTATGCGCCTTTGGTGACCGATGAGGTATTGAGCGGATTAGATTTACACCAGCAAACAGCTCAGCTAACCCTGACGGATGTGACTTTACAAGATAACCCCATTACTTTTTATGAAACTGAGGCAACAGAAGCGGCTGCTGTTACCCACTATCAATATACGGTGAACAAGAATGTTTTTGGCCGTACATGGCAGTTTAAGATCCGCGCCTATCCTGAATTTATCAATAACTTACACCTTAATCATGCCAGTGTTGTATTTATTTATAGTGTGCTTGTCAGTATTTTATTGGCGGGATTGGTTGTGCTTTGGTCTGTTGGCTTACAACGTAAACAACAAGTGTTAACTGAACAGGCAAGGTTAGCTAATATGCTAGCGCATTCGCTTGATGGCATTATTAGTTATGACCTTGATGGCTATATTACCAGTTGGAATCGAGGCGCTGAATTACTGTTTGGCTACAACGAGTCCGAGGTGTATGGGTCACTTAGTACCGAGCTGATTGTACCGCCTGAAAAAGCTGAACTTGAAAAATGTTGGTTTGCGAAAGTGTTAGCTGGAGAGGTTATTTTAAATCAAGTTTCATCTCATCAATGCCAAGATGGTAAAACTTTAGCAACATCTATGACCGCTATGACGATAGTGGATGAAAATGGTGACATTATAGGCGTTAGTCAAACCATTCGCGATGTTACGGCGCAGCAAGATGCAGAGCTGCGGATTTTAAAGTTAAATGAAAGCTTGGAATTTAAGGTTGCCAACAGAACGAAAGAGCTGCAACAAGCTGCATCTGAAAATAGAGCCCTGCTTAAATCAATTAATGATCAACTACTTTCTGTAGTCACTGATATTAATGGTGTTATTTTAGAGGTCAACGACTACTTTTGTCGAATGAGTGGCTATTCTCGCGAGCAGATCATAGGGAAAAACCATTCAATATTACGCTCTGGTGAACATGATGCCGTATTTTGGCAAGGCATGTGGGCACAGATTAATGCGGGGCAATCCTGGCACGGTGAAATTTGTAATTTAGACCAACAAGGTAGCAGACATTGGTTTGATACCATTATTGGCTCAGTAGCCGATGACAATGGCAATATCGAACGCTTTATTGCACTCAGCACCGATATTACTGAGCGTAAAATTGCCCGGATTGAGAAAAACCAATTGGGTTCGTTGTTGACCAGCGTGTTGTATGCCGCTTCAGAAATGTCAATTATTGCCACAGATGAACAGGGTATTATTAGCATATTTAATCGTGGCGCAGAAAATTTATTAGGCTATGACGCTAAATCGATTGTTGGGTTATCTAGCCCTGCTTTTTTACACCTCCCTGAGGAAGTTGAAGCACGCTCAATTGAATTATCACAACACTATGGTTTTGCCATTGAAGGCTTTGATACTTTTGTTTACAAAGCAAGAACAGAAGGGCCAGAGACGCGTAATTGGACTTATGTAAAAAAAGATGGCTCCCATTGCCAAATTTCTTTGTCTGTTACCGCGATGCGTGACAGTGATGGTCAGTTACTCGGTTATTTGGGTATCGGGGTTGATGTTACCCAGTCGCTGCTGCAACAAGAGGCCTTGATCTCTGCAAGTAACCATCTGAGTAAGGCTTCCGAGGTGGCTAAGCTAGGCATTTGGACTCTCAACCTCCTAGACAATAGTTTGCATTGGAATGACCGTATGCTTTCGATTTACGGTTATCCATTGAATATGCGAGAGCAGGGGATAACCTACCAACATTGGCTTAATCGAGTTCACCCTGATGATTTGAAGATGGTAGAGCAAAAGCTGATGGGTGCGATAGCGGGTACTGAAGTATATGACCCAGTATTTAGAATCATCAAGGTTGATGGTGAAATTCGTTATATTCAAGCGGCTGCCGAGATTGAAAAAGACAAGCATGAAAATGTTGTTAGAGTGATTGGTATTAATATTGATATTACCGAACAACGTGAAATAGAAGAAACGCTTCGCACAGCCAAAGAACAAGCTGATGCAGCTAATGCTGCAAAGTCGGTATTTTTAGCCAATATGAGTCACGAAATTCGTACTCCAATGAATGCGGTGCTGGGCATGTTGCAGCTAATGGAGCATACCGCTATGTCCACTCAGCAAGAGGATTATATTGCTAAGACGCAAACTGCGGCTAAATCTCTGTTGGGTTTATTAAATGACATTTTGGACTTTTCTAAAATTGAAGCCGGTAAGTTACAACTTGACCCGCAGCCCTGCGAAATAGAAATGTTAATGCGCGACCTTGCTGTAGTGTTGTCGGCCAATTTGGGTAATCGAGATGTTGAAATCATGTTCAATCTTGATCCCGCGATACCAACTTGGTTACTTATCGATAAGTTAAGACTGCAGCAAGTGTTAATTAATTTAGCTGGCAATGCACTGAAGTTTACCAAGCAGGGACAAGTATTGATTGGGATTGAATGCCTTGAATCAACAGCCAATACCAACAAGCTGCGTTTTTCTGTTACAGATACAGGTATTGGGATTAGTGAAGAGCAAATAGGTCGTATTTTTAATGGTTTTGAACAAGCTGAATCTTCTACCACTAGACGCTTTGGTGGCACTGGGTTAGGGCTGGCAATCAGTAAGCGCTTGGTTGAATTGATGGGGGCTGAGTTATTAGTCACCAGCCAAGTTGATGAGGGAAGCTGTTTCTGGTTTGATGTGACTTTCCCCGAAATACCTATTTCCAATGAGTTAACGCCTCAAAGGTCTATTGATATTCAGGGATGTCGAATTTTAGTGGTGGATGACAATCATACCACTACGGACATTTTACAAAGTATCTTTGTTAATTTTGGCTGCGTAGTCGAGTGTGCTCATAGCGGTGCTGAAGCGATAACTAAATGCAAACAGGCAAATAATGCTCGACTGCCGTTTGATGTTGTTTTAATGGATTGGAATATGCCTGAACTTAATGGCATAAATGCCGCGAGGTTATTACGGGCGTCGGTGCAAGGCCAGCAAGGTATTGCGCCGGCGGTAATAATGTTGACGGCTTACCGTGAAGAGGCTTTCCGTCAAGATTATAAAGAGTCAAGTGCGCCATTTGTGCACTTTTTAACTAAGCCTGTAACGTCTAAGCTTTTGGCTGAGTCCATTAGCCAAGTGATCCGCGGTGAGCTGATGGCTTTACCGGTACCGTTAAAAATGAACAAGCAAAAGCGCTTGTCTGGATTAACCATTTTAGTGGTAGAAGATAATCAATTAAATAGGCAAGTGGCCGATGAACTACTTACCCTAGAAGGCGCTAAGGTGGTATTGGCCGAAGGTGGTATTAAGGGCGTGTCTTTGGTTACCCAAGCAAAACAGGCATTCGATATCGTTATTATGGATATGCAGATGCCAGATATAGATGGCCTGGAGGCAACTCGACGCATTCGACAAGATGCCCGTTTTGATCTGTTGCCTATTCTTGCTATGACGGCTAATGCCTCCCCTTCAGACAGAGTCAATTGTATCAATGCCGGCATGAATGATCACATAGGTAAACCTATCGATATGCAGAAGTTAGTGCCGAGTATTTTGGCCCTCGTAGGGCGTGAATTTACCTCAGTTGCAATCGATAATACTGTAGGCAAGGAAGAGACATCTGTAGTGCTTGAGCCTAAAGTTCCTGCTGAGGGCGAGCATTTATTAGATAGTCTTGAACAAATACTGAGCCGATTTGGAGACAATGAAGTTTTTTTCAAAAAAATGGCCAAAGGATTTGAGGTTGAAATAGATAAACAGTTATTACTGTTTACAGCTGCGATTGGGCAAGCCGATCCATTAATTAGCGCCGCAGTTAGCCATGGAATTAAGGGCGTTGCCAGTAATTTTGGCGCAAAAACCTTAGCTGATTTTGCGGCTTATTTAGAACAGCAGTTTAAACACGGTAACCCTCAAGTGCGACAAGTTGAACGCTGGACGGAGAAGTTAACTTTATTAGCTCAACTCAGCGTTAAGCAGCTGTCTGAGTATATATCTGAGACGCCATCAAATGAAGCACCAGCAGTTGACCCACAAGTGCAAGGTTTACCTGAAGATGTTGAACTTATTAACAATAAAATCATGTTGTTGAAGCAATATTTACAACAAAACAACCTGGATGCTATTTACCTAGTGGACGACATGGCCGCTTCATTGTCTTATCATAGGTGTTGGACCGAGTTATATTCCCAAGTTCAAGCGCTTGATTTTGAAAATGCTTTGGCATTACTCGCGGTTATCGAGACGGAGGTAGGTTAATGTTAGATTCTGAAGTACTGAGTTTGGCTGACGATAATAAAGGTAAGATCTTGATTGTTGATGATCAGCCGTTAAATATCAAAATATTGCATCAGCTATTTCATCAAGAGTTTGATGTCTATATGGCTACTGGTGGTAAACAGGCCATTGAGGTGTGCCAAAAAGTTAAGCCTGACGTGATATTGTTAGATATTGAAATGCCCGGAATGTCAGGGCTGCAGGTCTGTGAAGAGATAAAAAACAATCCCATAACCGCCAATGCTGCAGTGGTTTTTGTGACAGCGCACTTTGATGAAGAGTTAGAAGTTAAAGGGTTTCAATTAGGTGCTGTTGATTTTATTCATAAACCAATAAACAGCATTATTACCACCACAAGAGTTAAAAACCAATTTTTACTCAAGCGCCAATCTGATATTTTACGAGCGATCGCCCTGCTCGATAGCTTAACTGGATTAGCTAATCGCCGTCAATTTGAACGGAGCTTACCTGAATCGTGGCGCCATTGTATTCGTCACAATAAGCATTTGTCATTGGTCATGCTGGATGTCGACTTTTTCAAACGCTACAACGACACCTATGGCCATCAAGAAGGTGATAATTGTCTTCGCGCAGTCGCACAAGCTATTTATGGCATAGCACTTCGTCCCTATGATCTGGTCGCCCGATACGGTGGTGAAGAGTTTGTTTGTATTCTACCTGACACTGACAGTGAAGGTGCAGTCTCTATTGCTCAGAAGATGGTACAGGCAGTGCAGGCATTAGCTATTGAGCATACTGACTCTAGTATTTCATCTACTGTGACTATTAGTGCGGGCGTTGCCACCATTTTGCCGACGCTAGACGAGACATGGGAACAGGTACTCAAAGAGGCTGATATGCAGCTATATCAGGCGAAAGAGTCAGGGCGTAATCAGGTTAAAGGGATAACGTTGTAACTGACATTATCATCGCGACTAGACGAACCTTTCTCGATAAGTTTACCTTGTGTCTTCTTCGACACCTTGTTCCTATCAACGGCTTTTATTTCACCTCGCTCATTTAAGGTGGGCGTCTTTGATATCGATACATTTATTAAATCAGCAAGCAAGCTCTAAAGTCAGACTTGTAAGCCGTTTGCTAAAGAAATAACAGCGCGATTAAATACATTAAGTCAGTCGGTGAAAAGGTGTAATGTTTATTATGCTGTGTGACGTTATCTAGGTACAGCTCGTTACATTGATGTTGTAAAAGCTAAAAATGTGAAGCTAATAGGGGGTTGTTAGACCTTAGTCTAGCAGCTAGAGCCTTGACCTCGCACGGTAAGTCGTTGACACTTCTAAGCTACAATAATGCCTCTCCCTACTGGACAAATATTATGCTTATATTTTTCATATGTATTGCGTTGTTGGTCCTAGCTTATAAATTTTACAGCCCATTTGTAGAACGACAAGCTGGAATCGACCCCACCGCAAAAACGCCGCAAGCTCGATTTAATGATGGTGTGGACTATGTTGAAGTTCACCCTGTAAAAGCTTACTTAATTCAATTTTTAAACGTTGCAGGCGTAGGACCAATATTCGGTCCTATTCTTGGCGCTTTATATGGCCCCGTAGCTTTAGTATGGATTGTCATCGGTAATATCTTAGGTGGCGCGGTACATGACTATTTTTCGGGTGTATTGAGTATTAAAGAGGATGGTAAAAGTTTACCTGAAATTGCAGGTCACTATTTTAATATATTCTTTAAAGGTTTAATGCTGGTCTTTACTGCTATGTTACTGTTTTTTGTGGGCGTGGTATTTATCATGAGCCCAGCAGGACTATTAAGTAATTTAAGCTATTTTGAAGGCACATTCTTAAGCGGAAATACCTTTTGGGTATTGGTTATTTTAGTTTATTACTTTCTAGCGACCTTATTACCTATTGATAAGATTATCACTAAGTTATATCCGGTATTTGGGCTGTTAATGATTGTGATGACCCTGTCGTTGGCTGTGGCACTATTAATCAATGCACCGCATTTACCTATGGCCGGAGATTTTCTAGCGTATTTTGACCATAGCCATTATAACAATGATTTATTAGAGCCTAATCCTGACGGGTTACCCACATGGCCATTATTATTTGTCACCATTACCTGTGGTGCTATTAGTGGTTTTCACTCGACTCAAGCACCCATTATGGCGCGCTGTTTAACCAATGAAAAATATGTCCGCCCAGTGTATTTTGGCGCCATGATGTCAGAGGGTGTTGTGGCGTGTGTATGGGCTACTGCAGGTATTGCGGCATTCCCAGGTGGTTATGTTGAACTTAAAGAGATTTTGGCTCAGGGCGGCCCTGGGTTAGTGGTTAATCAGGTTGCAACCACTTATTTAGGTGTAGCGGGTGGTATTATGGCGATTATTGCCGTGGCCATTTTCCCTATTACCTCTGGTGATACCGCGTTCCGTTCATTACGTTTAACCATTACCGATGCGTTTAATATTCCACAAAGTATGCGTAACCGTTTACTGCTAGCTGTGCCAATTTTAGTGATTGCTTATTTCATGACTAAGATTGACTTCACATTGATCTGGCGTTATTTCGCCTTCTCAAACATGTTGTTATCAACCAGTGTATTGTGGCTAGCGACTAAGTATTTGTTTGACCGTGGCACGTTCCATTGGATTGTCAGTTTACCAGCGATTATTGGTACCAGTATTACGGTATCTTATATTATGACCGCAGGAATTGGTTTTGGCCTACCGATGGAATTAAGTAAGCCAGTCGGTATTGCGGTTGGTGTGGTGTCATTGATTGCACTTGTACTCGCACATCAAAAGCGTAAAACTGCAGTGGTATAAAAAACAGTTTTTGTTATTAAAAAGACCTTGCGCTTGCAAGGTCTTTTTTTGGGTTAAAAATTGGCTTTAACCCCTAGGTTAACAGTAGTGCCCAGAGATTTAGTATTATAGCCATTGTAAGTATATGCCTGTGAACGGGCTGAGAAATAATCTTCATTTAATAGATTTTCAATACCAAGCGATAATTGCCAGCTGTCAATTTGATAGCTGCTGCTGAGGTTCACTACATTGTAATGTTCAATTGGCCCCTGTGCTCCAACGTACGCACCATTGACCTGTTCAAAGCGTTTACGATCGCCTACATACATATAATTTAAGCCGATGCTGGCCTGCTGAAAAGGCTGCCAGTTAAGGTAAGCGGTAAATTTAGGTGCGGCAATAATGCCGCCATCTAGGTAAACGTCAGCATCGGTATCTTTACCTTCAACCCAGCTGTAGGACATTCCGGAACTTAGGTTGTCGAGTATTTGGTAGTCAAGTTGTGCCTCATATCCCCATATTTTTTGAGGTGCACGCACTGGCATATAAACCCCTGTAACCGGGTCAAATTTGTTACTGGTACCAAGCTCTGATTCACTCTTGTAAGCCGCAACTTCATAGCTTAAATCGTTTAATTGACCAGACAGTCCGATTTCATAATTATCAACAACCGAGGCTTGTGTTTGTACTAGGTTGATATCATTGACGGTAGCGGCTCGTAGTAATCTGCCTAAATCTGAAATATCTGCACCTTGAGAGAAACTAACAAATGGGCTGAATTGAGGAGTTAAGTTATACCTTAACCCCAAATTGTAGGTGGTAGAGTCATAGGTTAAGTCGCCACCTTTTACGTCAAATGGCACAGAACAAGTACTAGGAGTGCTGCATAACTTGAGCGTTTGATAATTATCAACGGCCAAGTCGACACTGTCTTGTCTTACGCCTGCTTTTATAATCCAGTCATCGGCAATAATAAATTTGGTTTGTAAGTAGGCCGCTAAATTATACATGTCCATTTCTGGCACCCAAATACGGCCATCTTCTAGCGGTTGTGAGCTCACATCTTGTAGCGCATCGATACCATAAATGAAGGTTGCTGCAACGTGTTCCCAGTCGGCAGCGGTGGCCAAATTAACGCGCAAGCCTGTTTTTTCAGATTTAATCAGTGATTGTCCACCATCATAACCTTCGCTAGGGTTAGCTAAGCTAGCTGAATAGAAAAACATGTTCTCTATGGTTTGAAGGTATCCATCTAATGTGAGTTGGGTGTTATAAAAAATGTCCTGGTCGACGTATTTCAACATTAAATTGTGATTGCCTCTAGGGCCTTGTGGCACCCCAGGTTTTGCTATGCCTTGAGTGTTATGAATAGCATAGGTTTTTACGCCACTATTAACACTGCCAATTACATCTATTAAATCTGCATCTTGCTGGGCTTCATAATAGTTGTAAGTGAGTTGTACAGACTTATCATCGTCTAGTTGATAAGCGAGTTTAGTGAAAAGGTTATTTGATTGGGTTTCAGACAAACCATAAATTAGGCCAATGACATCGCCTTCGGCATCTCGCTCTAAACCTGTTTTTTCGCTTATTGCACTCAATACATAACTAAAATCATCTAGCGTGCCGTCTATCGAGGTATCAAGCCTTACACCTGCGCTGTCCGCTAACTTTACCGCGCTAAATTTGGTTGAAGCGCTCAGATTAATATTTGCTTTATCAGCGCCCGTACGTTTGGTGATGTAGTTGATAATGCCACCAGAGGCGCCATTACCATAAATTGAGGTAGCCCCTTTAATCACTTCAATACGTTCTATTGCACCTGGGTCGATAGAGCTTATCCCCAGTTGACCATTACGCAGAGGAGTAGATTGCGGGACACCGTCAATCATAACCAATGCGGCGCGACCACGTAGTGTTTGCCCTGAATTACTTGAGGTTCCGGTGCTAGGTGCAAGGCCTGGCACACGAAAGGCGAGTAAGTTTTGTAGCTCACTGGTCACTTGCATATCTTGTGCTAGGGTTTGTTGGTTTATTAACGTCACCGATGATGGGACTTCGTCTATACGCTCAACAGCGCGACTGCCAGTTATGATCATCCGTTCCATTGATTTGTTGCTAGTCTGAGCCTCATCGGCGATAGCGCTGGCTGATGATAAAGACATTAAGCATAATGCCCAGCGTGTTGAAGTTGCTAATTTACTAGGGGTAAATAACATATGTGCACCTATTGTGAATAATTTTGGCAAATGATATTAGTTATCATTTACGTTTTCAGATTATTTTCACAATATTTACATTTGCGAGACATTTATGCTCGATGCTAGGCTTAGCATCAAACGTGTTATCGAGTTAAAAGTGGTCTTTAATTTGGAATCGAAACTCCCAGCTGTTCACATCTTGTCCATTCGTGAACGGCTTGGCAATATCAATGTGGGCAATATTACCGTAACTTGATTTAGATGAATAAATTCGAGCGCCAATACCAATACTGCCTATAGGATCATTTACTTCATTAAATGCATCTGTGCCACCAAATGCCTGACCAACATCGGTAAATAAAGCCCAGCCCAAATCGGCGAGTTGATATAAATTGATATTAGGATAATTTCTTAATTCAGCGGTCAACACCCACTGATTATCACCGTGTTGATAATCATTAGGGTAGCCTCTAATGCCGGTCTCATCCCCTAAGGCGAATGTACGGTCAAGGTAGTTATTTTTTGATGTTGCAACGACTGCTTTGGTGTAAGCGGTCCATTTATCTGTAATGTTATAAAAGTATTCAGACGCTAACGAAACATTATAAAAATCATCCTGGCTGGTGGCTAAATCAGCCTCGCCCTGCAGTTTGATTAAAAATAAATGGTTATCTGACTGCCATCCTCTGCTGCTGAGAATATTTAAGTGATATCCCATATTAGCGTTATCGGCAAGATCATTGGTTTCAAAGCCAAGCTTAGCCGAATGGTGCCAACCTAAATTAAAGTCTTCGTTATTGCCGATAAGGTGAATATTATTAAGAACAGTAAAATCATCCTGTAGGTATTCATAGCCTATCCAGGGGTAGATAAAGTCACGATCAACGGGTAATTCGCTTAGCGGATACGTTTCAAGATTTTCAAACTTATTGCTATCTTGAGTTAAACCAAAAGTCACCCGGCTAAGTTGATCCTGATCACGGGTTAACAACCAACCATAGGTTAGGTTAGCAAACTCGACATTATGTTTAAATTCGTTCACGTCGACACCATTTTGTCTAATGATGTCTGTTCGCTCATCTTGTACCCAAGATGTGCCATACATGTGCTTAGTATCTAATGCATAAAAGGGTTTGTAAAAAGCCAATGCTGTGGCTTGACCATCACTATTATCATAAAAATCTGCGGCAACAATGGCATGTTTGATTGCTTTTACCGGTGCGCTAAAGGCAAATTTATAGCCGGTTCTGTCATCGCTAGCTTGATATTTCACCCGGGTATTAATACCTAAACCGAGTAAGTTATCCTCTTTAATACCAAAAGAGTACTTAGTGCCGCCGCCATTTTTGCTTAAACTCACAGTCGGTAATAAGGACCAGTTATCCCATGTTTCAACCAGCATGGTTTGGTCGGTGGTATTATCGGCGTCTGGCGCCTTTTGGGTAACGGTAATTTTAGCGTCACGAATATAAGATTCAGATCGCAAAAGACGTTGTGCTTCTTCAATATCTTTTTGGCTAATATCATCACCCACTTCAAAACTTAAATTATCTATAATGGTTGAGTCAGTCGTATTGATATGCAGATAGTTAGCCCAGCGATGGATAAAGAATGATTCGGGGTCAGATTCATCAAAGATTGGATTACTTTGAACCACTATTTTACTGACTTTAACGGTGGAATTTGGGGTTTCTTTTTCAGCTAGGGTGGTCGTTTCAGGTGGCGGGGTTAAGGATGTATTATTTGTATTAATATCTGCTGTAAAAGCTGAAAATGGCAAGGTTGCACACGCGATACTCAGTAACACTAAACAGGTTTTTGGCATCGAGATGTCCTTTAATTATTATCTTTAGACTAATTGTTACTAAAATGATCGTTAACATTTTGCTGGTGTTTTGTTTTTGTTGTCAGCATGTTTAATAACACACCTGAATTGGTGTAGAGTCAAGTGTTTACCGTAATTGATTGGTATTGTTTTTGATATTGGTTATTAAAAAAACTAAACAGACAGGATTAGCTATAAATGGGTCGCTAGAATGGTTAATGAGTCAGTAGATAAAATACTATTATGTAGCGAAAAAATAAGCAGGCCGAAAAATAGCAGCCTGCAGTATTTATCTGAGTATGACGACAGCCTATAAAGATCGTCTAGGCGGCACTATCACGTTAGCAAAAATAAGCCCTGCAATAAGCGACATAAAGATTAAAAATATCTGCGAACCCAGGTGTGCCTGATTCAACATTGTTTCACCAGAAATCAACGCATTAAGGCCGATATACGTTTTACTGCCGGGCACCAAAATAACGATGCCTTGCAACAGCGCGATAGAGGCAGGCGCTTTCATCCAACGTGCATACAAATTGGAGTAAATACCTACCGCCAGAGCGCCAACAAAAATACCGATGGATTCGCCTAAATAAATGCCGCCTAACATAGCTGAGAAAAAGGCCACAATACCGGCAAAAACACCCCATGGTGAATCTTTTAGGCGGGCTTTAAATATAATCACCAGTGACATAGAGAGCATGGGTACCGCGGACCAAATGGCCCAACGAGGCAGTGGTTCAGGATCAATGTAAATCGCTTCGCCAAAAATGGCTTTACCGATTGTCATCCCAAGTACGGCGCCAAAATACAGTTTAAACAACTGCATAACGGCATCCATTATGCGTGCCGTGCCTGATATTAAATCGCGCGCCGCTAACTCAGCTAACCCTAAAGTCAGTGCTAAACCGGGGACAAAGATGATGATCCCCGATAAAATAGTCACAGGTAAATTAATGCTGGCATCAAATTGCGCAATACCGCAGGCCAGGATAGCCACAACAACGGCGGCCAAAGGTTCTAGCATTTCGGCAACACGTTTAGAGCGCTCAGCCCAAAACACTAAACTGTATACAATTAGCCCCAGCAGGGCAGACCAAAACACATCATGCCAACCCGTACCCATTAACATGGCAAAAGCACCCGCACTTGAACCAAAGGCTAATAAAGTAAGCTTGTGGCCGTAAGGGTTGGGTTTGTTGGCAATTTCTTCTAAGCGGTCAAGCGCTTCTTGCAATGTGCGTTGGCCAGAACTTAATTCTTCAACTAATTCAAAGGTACGCGCCAGTGAGCCTAAATCTAAATCACCGGGTTTTACGCGGGCAACATGGTTGTATTCTTGTTCAGTATCATGTTGTAAAACAAACGTCATAGACGTGGGAGATATAAGAAAATAACCTTCAATACCAAGGGTGTGAGATACCGTCTGCAAATGGGATTCAAGGCGATAAGCTGGCGTACCAAACTTGTGTAATGCTTTACCTAATTTAATGATAAATCTACGTTTTTCGATAAAGTCTTGATTATCCACTGGCCGTCAGTCACTCTTAATTAATCTTGGGTTAATAATGCAGCGAATAGTAACCGATCCGTCGTTATTAATCGATAAACTATTTGCCTTCAATACCAGCCGTTAAAATTTTAGCTGGTTTTTATCAAGGTGATAGTTTACTCATTTATGGTTATGATAGTGTTACAAAAATAGACAGGAGCAAAAAATGGCTTTATTGGTAACAGGTTTATATGCGAGTTTGACCGGATTATTGGTGCTCGCACTTGCTTATCGCATTGTTAAATTACGACGTTTACATGCTATTGGTATTGGTGATGGCGGTAATAAAGACTTATCGTTAGCAATGCGAGTGCACGGCAATTTATTAGAAAATGCGCCACTGGTATTAATTTTACTTGGGGTGGCAGAAGCAAATGGCATGCCTGTTTATTTACTTCACTGTTTTGGTACCGCTTGGATTGTGGCGCGTTTACTACACGCCATAGGATTAACCCAAGGAAAAGGCGGTTATCATTTTGGCCGTTTCTGGGGAGTATTAACCACTTGGATAATTACCTTAGGTTTAGTGATAGCTAATATTGGTTTCTTTATCGGTTTTTAATAAACCAGCCACTTTTCAAGTTATCAGTAATAACATACAGAAATAAGTGGAAATTTTTCTATTTCCACTTATTTTATAGGGTTTTAAGCTATGGTGAAAACATAAAATTATTTCACCTTTGCTGTTTTTTTAGTCACACTTCCCCCTTGCCAACTGCTATACTCCGCGTCCGCTTCTTTGGCGTATTTTTCCAATTTTAGGTCATACACATGCAAGTTGAGTCTACATTATTTAGTTATCCCAAATTCTGGGCCGAAAGCTTTGGTGCGGCGCCATTTTTACCTATGTCCCGCAAAGAAATGAATAAGCTGGGTTGGGATAGCTGTGACATTATCATTGTGACTGGTGACGCCTACGTCGACCATCCTAGCTTCGGCATGGCCGTTATTGGCCGCATGTTAGAGGCTCAAGGTTATCGGGTGGGGATCATTTCTCAACCCGACTGGTCAAGCAAAGAAGACTTTATGCAGCTGGGTCGACCAAACTTATTTTTTGGTGTCACCGCTGGCAACATGGATTCGATGATCAACCGGTACACTGCTGACCGTAAATTACGTCACGATGATGCTTACACCGCCGGAGATATTGGTGGTAAACGCCCTGATCGCGCCGTGACGGTTTATGCCCAGCGTTGTAAAGAAGCATTTAAAGAAATACCTGTAGTAATAGGCGGTATCGAAGCGAGTTTACGCCGTATTGCTCATTATGATTATTGGTCAGACAAAGTCCGTCGCAGCGTGATTTTTGATGCAAAAGCCGACATTTTGATTTACGGCAATGCCGAGCGTCCTTTGATGGAAGTTGCTCGCCGTATCGCCAGTGGTGAAGCTATTGGCGATATTGATGATGTGCGTGGCACAGCTGTCATGCGCAAAGAAGCTATGCCTGGCTGGCGCGGCATGGATTCACGCAAAATTGATCAACTGCATAAAATTGAACCTATACCCAATCCTTATGGCGCCGATGACGTTGGCTGTGCCAAACTATCTGGGCCAACGGATAACAAAATTTTTGACAACGATGCGCCTAAAGCGATCAGCGTACAACCGCCTAAACCAAAACCTTGGGATAAAACCTACGTACTGCTGCCTGCCTATGACAAAGTCGCAAGTGATAAGTATTTATACGCCCACGCATCACGTATTTTACACCAGGAGCAAAATCCAGGTTGTGCCCGTGCGTTATTCCAGCCACACGATGCTAATCGTGGTGTGTGGGTTAATCCACCGGCTTGGCCGTTAAACACTGACGAAATGGACGCGGTATTTGATTTACCATACCAGCGCATTCCGCACCCTGTGTACGGCAAGGAAAAAATCCCTGCTTATGACATGATTAAAACCTCAATTAATATCATGCGTGGTTGTTTTGGTGGTTGTTCATTCTGTTCGATTACCGAGCATGAAGGGCGAATTATTCAAAGTCGCTCGCAAGAGTCGATCATTAAAGAAATTAAAGATATTCAACAAAAAGTGCCGGGCTTTACCGGGGTTATTTCTGACTTAGGCGGCCCTACCGCCAACATGTATCGCTTAGGTTGTACTAGCGAGAAAGCCGAAAAAACCTGTCGCCGTTTATCCTGTGTTTACCCATCAATATGTGGCCATTTAGGCACAGATCATAAACACACCATCGACTTATATAAAGCGGCGCGTGAAGTGCCGGGTATTAAAAAGGTATTGATTGCATCGGGCGTTCGTTACGATTTAGCGATTGAAAACCCTGATTATATTAGAGAGTTAGCTAAGCACCATGTGGGTGGCTATTTAAAAATTGCCCCAGAACATACCGAAGATGGCCCATTAAGCAAAATGATGAAGCCGGGTATGGGCACCTATGATAAGTTTAAAGAATTGTTCGATAAGTTCTCTAAAGAGGCAGGTAAAGAACAGTTTTTAATCCCTTACTTTATTTCTGCGCATCCAGGCACTACCGATGAAGACATGGTCAACCTGGCGTTATGGCTTAAAGGTCAAAAATTTAAGTTAGACCAGGTGCAAAATTTTTACCCTTCACCTATGGCCAATGCGACCACGATTTATCACACTGAGTTAAACTCACTTAAAAATGTGAAGCACACCAGTGAGATAGTGACAGTACCTAAAAAAGGTCGTCAGCGTAAATTACATAAATTCTTATTACGTTATCATGACCCAGCAGGCTGGCCGATGATCCGTGAAGCCTTGATCGCCATGGGTAAAGAATCGCTTATTGGTAATAGCCCAAGCTGTTTAGTGCCACCGGAAACCCGCAATGAGCAAACAAAACTTAAGTGGGGCCAAAAGCCTGCTAAGTCGTCTGCCAAAGCCGATGGTAAGCAAGATGGCCAAAAGGCCATGACCCGTTTTTCATCAAATCAATTTGATGATCGCAAGGGCGCAGCCAAAGCAGATAAAAAGCCCAAAGCGGCGAATGGACAAGCTAAAGCTGGTGCAAATAAAGCAGGTTCAGGCAAAGCTAATGCTAGTAAATCTAATGCCAGTAAAGCGGGTGGCAAAAGTAATGGTTGGGCAACACCGTCAAAGCATACACGCTAAGATGCACTAACTACATTTGTTATTCTGATAAAAGCCGTGCAGCGTTGCTACACGGCTTTTTTATTAGTTAAATGGGGAGGTTATCTTCAAGATTTACACTATTTTATTCAGGTTCAATTCAAAAAAAACTGCTATGGTTGCCATTCTTCCCCATACCTATTAGGCATAATAATGACAACAACTCCTATCAAATCAGCCTTATCTTTATCATTACTTGCGACAGCACTTTTCTCCGTTGCAAGCCTTGCGGCAGATGACATTCAAAATCAATATTTTGATGCGTTATCTGCCCACTGTGGCAAAGCGTTTGAAGGTGTGGTGACCGCAGGTAGCAGTGCTGATGATGGTTTTAGCGGTAAAAAATTGGTGATGCATGTGCGTGAATGTAGCGACACCGAATTAAAAGTGCCATTTCATGTTGGCGATGATCATTCTCGTACTTGGGTGATCACTAAAACTGAAACCGGTTTACGCTTAAAGCATGATCACCGCCACAAGGATGGCACAGAAGATAAAGTCACTATGTACGGTGGCGATACCGCAGATTCTGGTACGGTTACCCAACAATCTTTTCCGGTTGATGCTGAGTCCATTGCCAACTTTAAGCAAAACGGTCTAGATCAGTCAGTGACCAATGTATGGCACATGTACATAGAGCCAAACACCTTTACTTACCGCCTAACTCGCGAAGAACGTAACTTTAGAGTCGACTTTGACTTGACCAAACCCGTCGCATTACCGCCAACTCCTTGGGGGCATAAGTAATGTTGTTTGAAGCATAAGTCTGCATAAATTACATATAAGTTTACATAGTGACAAATAAGTGTGCATAATTTGAACTATAAGTTTGCATAGTGTACTCTTTATTGGTCATTTAACTAGATATGAGCATTTTTATGTACCAAAGAAATATAAAGCATTCTCGCGTGAAGAACCTCTATAAATTCTCGAGCTTAAAGAATCGTGCTTCGTTAACGGTAGAGTCTTCATTAGAATTTGATGCTTGTTTTCATTTTGAATACAGCAAGTCGGTGTCAACCTTTGAAGCTCAGCCTATTGGTTTTTACTACCAGTATTATGGTAAGTCCCTTCCTTACACCCCTGATTTTTTGGTCTCAATTGCAGATGGTAAGCAGATTTACTATGAGGTTAAGTATTCAAAAGATGCTTGTAATCCAGAGGTTAAAGATAGATTTAGGCATAAACAGAGGTCTTGTATTGAGCAGGGCTTAGAACTCCGATTGATCACCGAACGCCAGTTACGGAAAGGTCCGCTTCTTAATAACCTTAAACTGTTACACCGCTATTCTGGAGATTCAAAATACAATACTCAAATTGAATGGGTTTTAGCATTGATACGTATGAGTGGCGTAGTGACGGTGCGTGAACTACTTGATGAATCCAAGTTAAGCCAAGGGCAACTTAATAAACTGGTTCTAACTGGCGCATCACAGGGGCTAATACGGTTTGACTTAGATGCGACTCCTTTTGGTTTAGATACAGAAATTTTTATTCCCCATGGATGAAGATACTGACCTATTTAAGGATGAAATTGACGAGCTAGATGCAGAGATTTTTAGTGTAAATCGTGATGCCGAAGTTCCGATTACTATTAATGCTAGCAAATCTCTTGAGATGCATGATCAAGCTATTCAAAACGAAACTAAAAAGCGTTTGCACTACGTCAGATTTATTGAGAAACGTATAGATGGAGGTTGGACTCAGAAGAACATAGATCCACTGCTGGCAGAGATGACCTCCTATGATAATGAACCTAAGCCAAAGTGGCGTGCTATCGCTGCTTGGTATAGTAAATATAAAAAATCTAATTTCTGCATAACTGCACTTATTCCCTCCCATGGTAAAAAAGGTAATAGAGCTCTTAAAAATAGCAGTGGTGACTTTTACTTTAATAAAGCATTGGAAGACAAATATTTACGAAAAGAGCGCCCAAGTGTCGCAACTACCTACCGTTACTATTATGATCTAATTCAAGTCGAAAATAGCCGTTTAGTTTCAGGAGAAATTATTCCTCTTTCCTATACTGGCTTTAATGCTCGTATTAAAAGTTTAGAACCCTATGAGGTTGACTCAGCACGTTTTGGCCGTAGCTATGTTCAAAAAAAATACAAACTAGGCAATAAATTTGCAGATCCAACCAGTGTCATGGAGCGAGTAGAGATAGATCATACGGTACTAGATTTCACTGTATTAATGGAAGATAACCAGACCGTGATTGGGCGGCCAACTATTACGGCACTCGTGGATTGCTATAGTAGTTGCGTTGTGGGTTTTTACGTCAGTTTTAATGAGCCTAGTCATTTATCTATTCGAGCAGCATTAGTTAATACGATGCTGAGTAAAGATGATGTAATTAATCGTTTTTCAAGTATTAATGCTGAATGGCCTTGCCATGGAAAAATTGAGCTTTTAGTCGTTGATAATGGAGTTGAGTTTTGGGGGGATTCGTTAGAGTCTGCTTGTAAAGAGCTTGGTATTAATACGAGTTACAATCCCGTTGGCAAACCTTGGAAAAAGCCCAAAGTGGAGCGTTTTTTTAGAACATTAAATACAGAGTTTTTAGACTCGCTGCCAGGAAAAAACTTTAGAAGTATTGATGCCAAAGGGGATTACCAACCAGATAAAGAAGCTGTCATCAGTTTTAGTTTATTTAATGAATTACTACATAAGTGGATTATCGAGGTTTACAACCAAAAAGCCGATGACCGAAAAACACGAGTGCCAATTGCAAAGTGGTATGAAGGTGCGTCAGTTTATCCACCGATTGAATATACTGGTGACGATCAAGAGCTACTGCGCGTCAAATTAGGAGTTTTAGACACACGTTCTATTTCAAAAGATGGTATCCAGTTTTTGCACTTGCGGTACGATTCAGCAGAATTATTGGAGTATCGAAAATACACGCCAGTTGCCTCTAAGCGTGGTTTGAAAGCTGATATAAAAGTTAATCCTCACGATTTAAGCTACATCTATGTGTATTTAGAACAGCAAGAATGCTACCTCAAAGTACCCGCTAAAGATCCCGATGGCTATACCATTGGCCTCACGCTAACCCAGCATAAGGTCAATATTAAAAATCGTCGAAGAAACGTTACCGATTTTCAAGACTCAGTATCGCTTGCGCAGAGCCGGTTAGAGATTGATCAGATGGTCAATCAAGCACTGGTGAACAAACAAAAGCAAAAAGGAATGAAGAAGTTAGCAAAATACCAAGGCATAGACAGCAATACTCAACATGTAATGGTACCAATGAATACCTCACAAGCTTTACCATCTGCGAAGGCGCCTGAAAATGATAACAATAAATTCGACCCCATGGATTGGGACAGTGATGACATAGAGGCGTTTTAAGTATGGATATAATGGCAACAGCGACTCAGTTTTCCTTATGTTATATAGAGCACCCTTATGTGAAAGGTATAATCGATGAACTGGATAATTTACGAGCTCGACGTTTACTCTCGAAAGATCAGCAATGCATTTTAATAACCGGTGAAGCTGGAACTGGGAAAAGTGCACTAATTGACCATTATAAAGCTAAGGCGTTGGCTAGCGAATTAAATAGCAGGCGGATACCTGTATTACTAACTCGTATCTCGGCTAAACGTGATTTAGATAGTACTTTAGTGCAAATGCTTCATGATCTTGAGCTATTTGGTACTGGTCGATACAAGTCGCGCCGTGGCTTTGTAAGAAATCTAGAGAAGGATTTAGTCGAAGCCTTAAAACGTACTAAGGTTGAGTTGATTATTATCAATGAGTTTCAAGAGATACTCGAATATAAAAGCAAGCAAGAGCGTCAAGCTATCGGAAATTCACTAAAATACATAAGTGAGGAGGCTCAAGTTCCGATAGCTTTTGTGGGAATGCCATGGGCTGAGCAAATTTGCGAAGATCCTCAATGGGCATCTCGGCTTATTCGTAAACGTACATTGAAGCACTTCTATTTTAAAGATATTAATGAAAGACGTTATTACCTGTCGTATCTAAAGGGGTTGGCGAGCCGTATGCCCTTTGCATTACCGCCAGATTTAGCTTCTCCTACCATTGCAATCCCTTTGTTTGCTGCAACTAAAGGAGAAAATCGTTTCATTAAAGAGTTATTAAAAGAAGCGCTAATTCTTGCGTTAGAACAACAGGACTGCACGATATCGTTAGCGCATTTAGGCATTGTTTACGCTTCTATGGTTCCAGAACAACCTAATGTGTTCGAACTTCCTGTTGAGCAGATATTACTTAAAGAGGTTGAAAGCCAATCTCGGATAAATTTCGATATGCAAACTGTTGATCAGCTTACCATCGGGCCAAAGTATACCAAGCCGATGGCGCTTAGCGATATTTTAAGTTTGAAATGATTGAGGGAGGTTTTCTGTCGTTTGTTAAACGCCTTGAAGCTAATTTATAGATTCGGCTCAGCTACTGAGTAAATAATTGTCAAACATCCTGACGATTTGCTCTTTATATGAACCTAGCAATGCCAAATTATAAGTGTTCTCTTCGTCAATGGCTGACTTATGTGAAGTGCTAGCATGCCCATTAGTATTGGATAATGAAAAACCTGACAGGTCCACATGTAACTCATTACCGACATTCCCCTGAGTAGCTTCACTCGATGTTAATTGCGGTAACTCTAGGTCTAAATCCTGTGAGCCAGTCTGCTCGATAACCACTGATTGCTCTGGTAAATCTTGGTCAATTCTATAAGCAAACTCTGTCAGGCTTGTTTCAGCTAACGTGAATAACCAAGCTTGTTGAGTCTCATCTGAATTAACTCTTAATATTCGACCTAGCACTTGTCGGTAATGCATTTCAGTTTTTATTCGGCTTAAATGACAACATACTTGCAGCCTAGGGATATCAGTACCTTCAGAAATCATCCCTACACTCACAATCCACTGAGCGTTACTTTGTCGAAAGCCATCAATAATACGGGAAGGATGCTTTAAGTTAGATGTCACGATACAAGCACTTTGCTTAAGATCAGAGACAAGTATTTGGAGTAATCGTTTAGCATGCTTAATTGACGCAGCGACAACTAGACCACCGGCATTCGGATTACTCAGGCGTATTTCAGCTAATTTTTTAACGCTTTGATTCAACATATAATACATTATTTGATGATGATTAATTAACGCCTGATAACTGTATCTTGGTTCTAACAAAAGCTCAGCTATAGATGCAAATGTCTCAATCTCTTGATCAATTTCTAGTTTGATTTTGTTGTTATCAATTAAAACGATATTAGGCTGACGACAGACGTTATCCTCTATTGCCTGCTTTAATCCATAGCTAAAATCACAGTGGATTGTATTATCTGGTTCAGTGAATCGTGAAAGAACTATAGGGGCCTTATCTGAGCGCCAAGGTGTACCAGAAAGCGCCAAAGTATAAGCTGCATTATATTGAATGTTTAACAGCACCTCCTCCCCCCAAGCATTGGCATTAGTTAGTAGACTGCCCTTTAAGTGATGTACTTCATCCATAATCACAAACACTTTATGAGTACGCAAAAGCTGCCAGAATGCTTCTGTTAATGAGGGCATAAACTGATAGGTATAGACACTACCAATTGCTCCCATAAGTCCATCAAAGCGTTTATTTAAGCGTTTAGAGAAAGTACTTCTAATACTATCGTTGACTTCTGAAGATGGAGAAAAACACAGTACAAAGTCAATTTTACCCATAGCAATAAGTCTTGCGGCTAGTTCTGCCGCCATAATAGTTTTACCCGCACCTGGTGTAGCTAAACACATAAAATGACTTTGAGTTTGATATCGTGCTAACGCAGCATCAACGCATTGGCTTTGCCATTGTCTTAACTTCACTGTGATAAGCCTTTAAGGTCGTTAAGACAAGACTCTACAGCCTTAATTTTCCCCATCAGGGTTGAACTTTTATTGCGAGCATTCATGTATCTGGGATAAAGCCTAGGTTTTGAATTTGGGATTTCTTCCATAAGGCGTTTAAACTCTTCAGCCTCCCCAATGTATCCAAGTAAATCAACCTGGTATTGATTGAGTGTAGCCTTAAGTCGCGTTAATTCTTGAGAGCTGGCAGATGTCGTTACTGTCGTTTTCATGCGCGCTTTACTGGGCACTAGCTGTGACTTATCAAACAGTGCTGTTTTAAAATAAATATGCTTTTTTCCCTGATATTTTTTCTCTAAAAATCCAACATTTACCAGTTTTGCGCAAGCACGACGAACCAACTGATCTATATCTTTTGGCGAAACAGAGGAATTTATCTTCATTATCAAATTTTTTATCTGAGTAACAGTGAACTGATGAAGCTCTGCGGCAATGAGAATACTAAACAAAGTTTCATTTATACGGATTAATTTTATAGTCACGATTTTTACCAATAGTGTTTATTTTCAATGTTTAACGAGCCACTCCATGACATTTTTTACTTTTAAATCAACTGTACCTTCATTGATCGATAACTTGATATGACTTAGCTCAGATAAAAACTTGACAACAACGAGCAAAAAGCTAAGGATTCCTTAGTATACCTTAAGGCAAAAAACTAAGACAATCTAAGTTATCTGGAATTAATAATAAAAATGAACTCGTGTCAGAAAAACAGATTAACCCATTGCCGCATAGGCTTAAGCAGGCGAGAAAGGCTAAGGGCATTAGCCAAAAGCAACTTGGTATCCAATTGGGTATGGAACCCGGTACGGCAAGCGCGCGCATGAATCATTATGAAAAGGGCAAGCACACCCCCGATTATGCAACGCTAAAAGCGATGGCTGATGAGCTGGGTGTGCCAGTGGCTTATTTTTTCTGTGAATCAGAAAGCACAGCTGAATTGCTGTGCTTTCTTGAAAAGATGACTGAGGAGGAAAAGGCTGATTTGGTTAAACAGATTACTGGTAATTAACCTTATTCTAAATTAAAAAGTTCTAAGCTTCTTGTATTTTAATAATCAGGTTCCCGAGCTCCAACTCTAGGTCACTTAGCTCGGTAAGCTGCTGGTTAACTTGGAGGTTACCTGTTGTGATTTCATCTAATGTGGACTGAGTTTTCTGGATTTCTTCACCATGTATACCTCTTACAGTATCCAAAATCCCCGCCAGAAATTGCTGCTCAAGGTCCTTGGCTATTTTACGAAATTCTCTGCGAATGTTTGCTCGTGCATCACGCATAGTTGTTCGTTGCTCATCCTGTTTGATATCGTCATATATTTGCAGGCCAATACCAACAATTGCCAATGCAGGACCTAGGTAACGGGCAACATTTCCAATATTTTTAGCAATATTCACTGCTTGCCATGGTTTAAATTTTACGCCCAAAAATTTCCCAAAAACTTTAATTCCATTATGTAAGGAGCTACCAGATACTCCTGCTGCATTACCTAAATTTTTAGCAGTTGCATTAACTCCTTTAGCGCTATTACTGGTTAAATTCAATCCTTTTTGAGCCCAACCTGAAAGTTTGGCATAACGTTCATTAGCATCACCGTTGTAGTCAGAAAACTTTATTTGATCGCCAAAATGCTTAAAACTATCATCATTACTTGATGTGATTTTTTCTATTGCATCGTTTAAGGCTTTTGCTAGCTGACTATCTTCTAATTGCTCTAATTCAGAAGTAACTTGCTTGATATGAGAATTGACTACTCCAATAAAGTCCTCAGACAACTTATCAACTTCGAACTTACAGTTCTTTTCTACTTCGTCTGATTTCGCCGTTACAGCCTCTTTGCTACTATTTTCACAAATCATTTCAGCCAAATCATCACCACAATCAGAAATCTTATTAAGGGTACTATTCAGCATCTCCGTCATCGTTCGTTTTAGGCGTAATTCTCCCTCGCGTAAAATCGAAAGTCTACGATGAAGCAGTTCTATCAGCAGTTTCTCTTCAGGGGCTGTTACTGATTTTTCTTCCCTAAGCTTACGAACTAATGACTGTATACCACTTAGCGGTGTCGTTAATTGACCTAATATGCCTTTCTGCTCCACAAACATGTTAATTGATGTAACGAGAGCTTCAAAATTACTCTCTTTAAAAAGGTCATTGCGGTCTTCAACATCATTTTCATTCAAGGCCTCTAAATAACATTCAGCATCAATAAAAGTCGTTCTGAAGTCTTCAGGAAGCATCGGTTCTAATACTGGAAGTAAAGATGAAATTTTAGTTTTTCCCGAGCCACTATCTCGGGCCATTTTATTGACGACTAATAGCATTTCTTTCGCTTTGTGTCGTTCAAATGCAAGTTGTCTAAAATGTTTGCCAATTACGTCATCAAACAATTCATTCGTAATTACAAAGATTAAAAGATCAGCTTTATCAATAGCAGTGTAAGTTGTCTGATCATGATCCGAACGTCCTGCATGTACTCCTGGAGTATCGAGAACTTGTATATTATTCCAGTTATAAGCTGTAACTTTATCAGTGCAAATATTCGAGTCGATTTTTATTTTATCATCACCTGTCAATGCTTTTAGAATGCTCGATTTTCCTGCATTGTACTGACCGACAAAGGCTAATTTGAGTACTACTTTTTCACCATCGAACATACATTTTATTTGATTTGTATAAGATGGTTCAATACTTTGTACAACATCCAAAACCTTCTTGTGTATCAAAGAGGTTTTATGCTGAAATGAAGATAAGTTAATCATATTCAGGTCCTTTACGTTAATTTAATGCCACTATACTGATATGAATATTTAATAAAGCCGTTACCAACTTGATTCTCCATCCTGCTCGTCCAATAATTTTACCAATAGAGGATTTGGGTGCATAAACTGTGGCTTGATTGTCAATAACCACCACTTTAGAATTAGATATGTGGTTAATATTTAATGCATGTGAAATCATATTTTCTGGTGCGCTATTATAAACAACGATGACTAATTCATTTAGAGACTGTCCAATTTTATTTAGAAGAGTAGGGTTTCTAAAATATCCATTCACAGTAAAGAAACAACCTTCACCAGGAATGCGAACAATATTATTAATGTCTGGGGATTGTTGATCACTTACTGCTAAAGCACTTTGTTGAATTAAACGGCGATTAACACTGCATAATAACGTATTACATTGTAGTGAACCTTCATCTAATGAATGACATACTTGATTCACGCCTTTAACAAGATCTTCAGTATCCTTCAGTAATACTTCAATTACTCCGATACGGATATGTTTATCAAACCAACTAATAATATTTATTGTTGATGATTTACTCTGTTGATCAATATTTGCACGAATATCTTTAGCTACTTTTGTTTTCTGGTTGCTAAGTTTTTTCTCTTTTGAATCAGAGAAAAAATTAAAAATACCAAATACTACGGCTATACCTCCTAACGTCCAGCCAATTGGATTCCAAAAATTAGTTGAGCCTGTTATTGCAAGTACTCCAGCAATTGCCGAAAATCCACCTGATATAGCTCCTCCCCAACCAGTTAAACGCTTATAATCAAATGGACTGTATGAACTTTGACTCTCAAATTTAAATGTCTGTGAAAACTCAATGTCTTGTTGAACTTCGCGATTAAACTGCTCTACTTTATTCTTTACATCATTTTGAATATCTTCCATGACTTTTTTTATATTGGACTCAATCCCTGATTTTTCAAGATGAAATTTCCAAAGCCGATCAAAGTCTTTGTGCTCAATATTATCATCAACAAAAGAGCCTATTGTCTGCTTAAATGATGAATAAGCGCCATCAACTTTTCGCTCAACTAAGTTCTGAAGTTCTTTGTGATAATTATTGAACCATGAGTGAAATTGTTTTCTTTTTTCGTCAATGGTATTGCTATATATCCGAAGTTGTTTATTATTTTCTATAAGATGCTGATCTAGGAAATCAAGATGACCGTATGCACTGTCTAGTAGTGATTGGATGCGACGCACAGGGCCATTCGTTGAAATTTCGTCGCTTAATAAGTCAAAAAGCTCTGGTAATCTGCTAGCTTTGTAAAGTCTATCTGCTTCAGTAGCGTCGGTTTCTAGCCCAGCTAAATAAGCCGCTTGAGCGTGTAATGGTACAATTTTAAGACGATTTGATCTGATACCTAATTCATCCCTCGCTAGTTCTTCAAGGCGTTGAATATGCCCCCCGATTTTATCTTCTGAAAAGAAGCCTTCTGGATCTTTTAAGAAGCGTTTACGATGAATTTTTTTTGTAAGATCTTGCTTAACATTGAGCACGAAAATAACGGGTTTGTTTTTGGCACTCAGCCCTTTTATCTCTTGGATTGTTGAAAGCTGTACGCTATCGGAGCTTAATAAGAATAGAATTAGATCGCTTTCTTCAACAATTGAATGGGCTATGGCTGTATCTTCTTCACCTCCCCAGGCACCAAAACCTGGTGTATCGACAACTCTTAGGTTTTGCCATTCATACTCTTTGATATCTCGGGTTGTTCTTTGTGCTCCTTGTCCAATACTAGAGCCATCACCGCCAGTTATAGCTTCGCGAATTGTACTTTTACCGGCCATTGTTCGACCAAAAAGCATAACTGTAAATTTTTCCAGTTTCTTTGCTCGTTGAGAAATGGATTGGTTATATTTGAGCATAGCCGAATCTAAGTCATGATTTAGACTTCGTGATATTTCATATAATTTTAGAGTAGAAGGATCTTTCTTTCCAAGTAAACTTTCACCTTGATTCACTACTTTAGATATTTGTTGTTTAAGTCCTTTAACGAAATAGTCCGTGTTTGATAGATTACCCTTTACAAATTGGTACTCTGCTTTTGCAGCTTCTTTGCTTTTTGTAAGCGCATCAAGATAATGTTGATTCATTGATTTCTCTTCTATAGAGTGTCAAAACCTATCGTAAACAACTTAATATACTGAAAAATCAAGCCATCATAGGTTCATCAGCAACGACATTCGCATTTGCATTCACTTTTCGTATCACCCCAAATAACTCGACTACTTTGCCTTCGTCAAAAAAGCCGTAGGCGCTTTCGCCGTGGTAATCGGTAAATGGCGGTTCGAATATTTGGGCCATTTCGAGTACGCCGTTATGCACTAGATGATCGATAACTTGGTTCACAAAGTTGATTTGCTCGGCGTTATAAATACCGTCGTCTAAAAAGCTGCTGAAGGCTTCTTTAGCTGCATTTAAGTCTAGTCCTACCAATTGGCGAATAAACGCGCCTAAGGGCTTCTCCTGCAATATTTGATGGCGATAAGCCTCTACGTCACTCATGCCGCTGGCATCCAATAGCAATCCATCGAGTACGTCTAAGTCGGCTTGGGTGATCGGCTTATTACGTTTTAGCTTTTGAATGGTTAACTGATCTTGATGATCTTTAATATACAGTTCAATTTTCTTGCGATATTGGGCTAAATCCATGGTTGGGCTTTGATAAACAGCGGTAACGTCATGTACGCCTTGTATGTCATCTTCAAAGTTGGTGTACACCACTTCTTTTTTTCTTTATCGATAGCGAACATTAAGTTACGTAAACGTCTACGTATATCTTCAAGTGTTACTAGATGGATGTCTTGCCAAAACTCGTGAGTTTGTATGTCTTGGATCAGTTGTAACTGAGCCTGAATGGCAGGAATATTAGCTTTTTCTTCTAGTAACTGAGCAAATTCCATTACTCGTAATCGAGATTGTTCCGGCACCATGCCTTTTTCAAGCAATGCCAGTTGCATGGTTAAAATAATATTATCAAAGCGGTTCGATAAGTTATTGGGTTGTTCGTCTTGATTAAAGGCTTCTGCTTCAGTGGGTAGCACAGACACATGGCTTTCTAGCTCAGTAAACTTGGTGTCATCGATATTATTCCAATGGTGGCGGTTTAAAAAGGGTTCAACCGCTTGGCGTTTTGGTCTAACAATAAAGTTATCTAGATTCATGCCTATAACTTGATGATGCAACATATCAAGCTGATAGGTGTTTAAGCCACGCAATAAATTACAGTCTTCTGGGTGCTTGTCTTGGTAGCTTTTATCTTGCAGGCGATTGTTAAGTAAAATACTAAGCTTTACACGTTTTTCGAACACTTGTTGAGTGACTGGTTGAGTGATACCTACGGGTAAACCTTCTGGGTTAGCATCAAAATACTCAAAATTTTGGCAGTAATCGAACACTTTAAAGGTGGTTTTATTATCGTTTGGACCAAATAAATGCGGGCATAAACGGGTGCCACGGCCAATCATCTGAGTGAACTTCACCTTAGAGCGGATAACCTTAAAGAACACCAAATTAACCACTTCTGGCACGTCAATGCCGGTATCGAGCATGTCTACTGAAATCGCAATTCGGCAAGTTGGGTTTTTCGGGTCAAAGTCTTTACGATTGTTTTCATCGCCGCCAAACTCATCAATCAAGCTTTGGGCATAGGTTTCTTTAAAGGTGATAACCCGTGCCAGCTTACCGGCCCATTTAGGGTAGTTTTTATTAAACATCGTCTCTAAAAACACCGCATGGTCGTTATTGGCGGCAAATATGATGGTTTTACCAATCACGTCGCCACCTTCAACATGAATACCGCCAAGCTCCTCTTTACTCATTAGCTGGGCGAACATCTTTTCGGCTGTGTCTTCATTGAACAAGAATTTATTTAGCTCTGATGATAATACCTCTTCACGATCTTCAAGCTCTATTTTACTTTCCCATTCTAATTGTTCATCTTTCGATAACTCTTTGTATTTTATTCCATCTCGTAGAAATTTAGTTTTGACGGTTATTTTGGTCGGCGGGACTAAGTATTTTTCGGCATAGGCGCTGGCATCTTCATAGGCGTAGGTTGGCATGCCTTTTTGTAAGTCAAAAATGCCGTAAGTATCTTTTTCAACTTCATCTTTTGGGGTGGCGGTTAAGCCTACTAACAAGCCGTCAAAATACTCAAAAATTTGCCGATACTTTGAATACACTGAGCGATGGGCCTCATCGACAATGATTAAATCAAAATGGCCCACGCCAAATGGGCGCTCATCTGCACCACGGTCGAGTAGGTTTTTCATGGTGGGGTAAGTGGCAAAATACAAACGGCTTTCAATGCTGTCTTTGCTTTGGCCTGAACTTAACATAGCGCAACTCACGCGGGGTAATAGCCTAACGAAGTTCTTTTTCGCTTGAGTTAATAAAGCGTTGCGGTCGGCTAAAAATAAGATGTTTTTAATCCAATCATTTTTAACTAGCAAATCAACCAGGCTTATTACTGTACGGGTTTTACCAGTACCGGTAGCCATGACGAGCAGTGCTTTGCGCTGATGTTCTAATTCAAAGTCCTGCAAAATATGAGTAATTGCCGCTTTTTGATAGTGACGGTTAGTGATGTCGTTATTGATATCAAGGTTTTCAGTTTCAACCAGCGGGGTGTCATTGCCCGTCATAAAAAAAGCTTTACGATCGCGGCGGCGTTTTATCATTAGCGCCAGTTCAGCCTTAGTATAAAAACCTTGTACCTTACGTGGCGGATAAAAATAGTCATCCCACAAACGAGTTTCATAGCCATTGCTGTAAAATATCACTGGGCGCACGCCACACTGTTTTTGTAAGCAATCGGCATAGAGTTTGGCTTGCTGCTGGCCGTCTTCTGGGCGGCGACTGGTACGTTTGGCCTCTACCACCGCCAGTGCGGTGCCATCATCACCCCACAGCACATAATCCACAAAACCATTACCATTGGGGTTTGCGGTCGATATTGGCATGCTGCTAACCGGATACTCGCGGTCTCGCGCTTGGTTTAATGGCCAACCCGCTTCATTAAGCAGGGCGTCGATTAAGTAATGGCGGGTTTCGGCTTCGTTATAGTCGTGGGTATCAAGTTGCGTTTCTGCGCTTTGTTTGGCTTTGGCGATTTGCTCAAGCAAAGCTTGGTTTTCGGCCTTTAACGCGGCGTTTTCACTCAGCTGTTGCTGATACTCGTCACGCTTAACACTGTCACTTTCCGCCAGCTGTTTTTCGAGCTCTTGCACTCGCTTAATGCTACTCATGGCCTTAGTTACAAGACCCGCATCAATGGCAAGCTTGTGGGGGATTAATGCTTCATCAAATGGCGCAACGGTAAATTGCTGTCTGTCTAGCCCTGGCGTATAGGTGCGAACAAACCAATACAGCACATGGTGCAGCTCTTTTTCCGATTGTAAGGCATCACGTTGTGGCAGAGCGCTTTTGCCGTGTACCGCCTCGTTACCAATTTTGATGATCAGTTTAAGCTTAGGGAACAAGTTACTGCTTAAGTTTTGCTTAAAGCCTTGCTCATGAATAAGCGACATTAATGTCGCATCATGGCGTGGGCGGGTTAACAAGTTGTCTATGTCAAATACGGTTTCAACCATTAACTCCAGCGCATTGCGGGCATAAAAACCGGCAATGCGCGGGTCGGTTTTTATGTTGGCTTCAGCGCTTTTAGCCCGCAGCTGTATTTCAGCGCAGCGGGTGGAATACAGATCATTGCCTGTTCCGCTTGCAACCGCCACAGCCATAAAGTCAAAGTTGCTAATACCAAGAGAGCTAATGCCAAAAGCGCTAGCGCCATGAGTGGCTGTGGAAGCTGGAGGTTGGACCGTATCTGACATGTAAGTTCCTTTTACATCTTATTGGGTTTAGCGTAATCGAGATTAAGTTCGCCAGTGAATGCTTTTTGAATTAGCGAGTTAAAGTTACTTGAAATGTCATTCATCAGCTCTCTGTTTGTATCAATTTGTTGCTGTATTTTGTTCAATTGGATCGAGTATTTTTTTTGGTCGGTAAAACTGGGCAGATAGAAATCAAAGAGCGCTAATTCTTTCCTGTTAATTTTCGGAATATTAGCTCGTGAAGCCAACACCTCGAGATACTCATCAAATGTTAGAGATAAAATTAATCCCCAAATGAATTCTTTTGTAGAAATACCATCTACTGGCTCGAGTGGGTACATATCCGCACTACATAATCCATCAAAATTAGGAATTGCTACTTTTTTCAGATTGGGACGGATTTTTGAAAAAAGAACACATCCTTGTTTAAAATGAAATTTACCGCTAATTAATCCGTCTTCTTTTGCTGTTTTATAAGGTAGTATCCTCCCAGTGACTTTTTCAATGTGCTCAGGGCCTATATGTGGCATATGTTCATATTGTTCTAACTTGGGATCTACTAATTTACTTGAAATATTAAATATTTCACTGAAAAATACTTTCTTCGTATAACGTTCTTTTACCCGAAGATCACCAAACATCTCAATAAACACGGACTGGGCGAGGCTGTTTAGCTCTTGCTCCATTTGCTTACAGTCTTTACGCAGTTGATCGGCTTTTTCTAACACAGCCGCAATTTGCTTTTGGGTTTCGAGTGGTGGGAGTGGGATTTTTGTACCTAAAAAATCCCCTCTATTCACATGTTTCATGGTCGAACCACGAGTGAACTTAAGCATTGCAGAGATTGCATCTCTCAAGGCATATCGTAAGTAATCTTTATTTACTTTTTCAAAGTTAGGCTCAACTTTAAATATATGCTGATTTAAAAGAGCATCTTCTCTATGCCATTCAAAAACATCCAAAGTCGCAGACCAAGAAACTAGCAAGTCACCCTTGATGACATGATATTTTTCAGGAACTTCCATTGAAGAGTAATTAAACGGCTTGGAAGAATCTGTTAGATTCTGGATACGAATAATTGGTTTACCTTCTTCTTCCCAGTGTGCGGGCTTAAACGCAAAGCCATTTATGAAATTAGCTATTGAGCCCAATTCAACTAGTGGCCAACTCATTTCAGTAATCCTTCAAGCTCTGCCACACCCTTCGCCATCTTCTCTTGCAGGGTTTTAATCCGCGTTAAAATCACTTTAGGTGAGTCGTACTGCACTTCTTCGTACACCACTTCTTTGTAGCGATTCAGGCTTAAATCACAATCGTTGGCGGTAATGCTTGCCACTGGCACCATAAAACTTTGTTCGGTGGTTTTGCGGCTGTGCTCTGGGCTGGCAAGGTTGGCCGTGCCATCTGGATTGGTCAAACCGGCGTAACGGGCAATGATATCGGCGATATTACTTTGCTCGTGGGTCGGTTCGGCACCGTCTTTAAAAAGTGGTGTACGTTTGTCGTCAAGCGAGAAACCATCGGCTTGCATGTCGTAAAACCACACTTTGTCGGTGCCGCCAGAATTGGTTTTAGTGAAGATTAAAATCGCGGTGCTGACACCGGCATAAGGCTTAAATACCCCTGATGGCAATGAGATAACCGCTTCGAGCTTTTGCTCATTAACGATTTTTTCGCGAATGCTTTTGTGGGATTTGGTCGAGCCGAATAACACCCCGTCTGGCACGATAACCGCAGCACGACCACCGACTTTTAGCATGCGTAAAATCAGCGCTAAAAATAATAATTCAGACTTTTCGGTTGGGCCATTGGCTTTGACTTCTACTTGCGTTTCAACACCGTTTTCGTCAATTTCAGTTTTATACTTTGGCGCCACTTTTTTCGTGGCTGGGTTTTTGCCTAAGGCGCGCAGTAAGTCAGGGGCGACGATGTCAAAATCGACCGAACCTTTAAACGGCGGGTTAGCCAAAATTAAGTTATAGGCTTCACTGATATTGGCATCGCCTTGGTCTTGTAAGCTGTCGCGATACAGTACACTTGGATTTTCAATGCCGTGCAATAGCATATTCATTGCGCCTATGCGCAGCATGCTTTTGTCAAAGTCGAAACCAGTGAACATGGCATTATTCACATGTTTACGGTTTTCTGGCTTGTTAACCTCTTGCTTATAGTTGTTTTCAACGTATTCAAGCGCCGCCATTAAAAAGCCGCAGGTGCCAGATGATGGGTCACAAATGGTGTCACCTAATTTTGGCTGCATTAGCTCAACCATCATTTGGATTAGATTACGCGGGGTGCGGAACTGGCCATTAACGCCCGATTGCTGCAACTTGCTGAGTAGATATTCGTATAAGTCGCCTTTGGTGTCTTTGTCGTCCAT
Organism: Shewanella sp. HL-SH2; assembly: GCF_051164935.1. Lineage (NCBI taxonomy): Bacteria > Pseudomonadati > Pseudomonadota > Gammaproteobacteria > Alteromonadales > Shewanellaceae > Shewanella > Shewanella sp. HL-SH2. The sequence continues at coordinate 119,904 of NZ_CP195035.1, read as the reverse complement.
ATTGATGGCGCTAAGCAGTTGCACCACTTGGTCGAGCAACTTAGGTGACGGGATCATGAAGATGGCGTCTTTCATGTGCTCGGCAAAGCTGCCTTCATTGTGCAGGGCTTTGATTTTAGGAAACACTTGATTTTGGACTATGTCCATCATCACGTTAGGGTCTTTATCTTTAAAGTTGTTCCAGCGCAACGCTTGCTCGTCAGGGCCAAAAGTTGGGTTAGCAACAGGAATGCCAGTGGCCTGTGCACGACGCTCAGCGGTGCGCTGTAGCTCGTCTAAACGGCGAATAAATAACAGATAAGAGATTTGCTCGATTACCGAGATAGGATTGGCGACACCGCCGGTCCAAAACATCGTCCACACTTGGTCGATTTGATTACGTATTTTGCCTGTTAACATTGATTCTCTCTTGGGTATGCAATAGTACACATCAAACTTTTAGCGATAACTGAAGTGTGTACATAGGCTTGGCTATTTATTTAGCTTAAGCCCTTAAAAATTGGTTTTATCATATCAGCTAATGTGCAGTAAGTTATGGTTTCCGGTCAAGTTTTTGGTTTGTGTATTGATACTATTTCATCGGTGTATAAACATATCTGAAGAGTTTCTTGTCATTTTAGATAAAAGCTTATAAGTTAAGCTAAGACTTCCTTAGTTTTTGGTGCGGTATGGCTTTTCTATTTTCACCTAAATCTCGTGCATTTAATGATGAGTCGCTTGAAAGTTACTTGCTACGAGTTGTGGCTGAGAACTTTTTGATTCATATGAGCAACTCAGCCTAGCGATACGTGAAGAGCTGCATGAACTTGATTTTGAAGCCCATGGTGCTTTTCCTATCGATTTAAAGCGCCTTAATGTTTATCACGCCAAACATAACAGCCACTTTAGAATGCGAGCGCTAGGCTTACTTGAGTCTTTGCTTGGCTTGCCTTCATATGAATTACAAAAACTAGCTTTATTACGCTCTAACAAAACATTTGTTGGAGGTATGACGGCCGTGCAACGCAATGGTATTGATATTCCATTGAGTTTTATTCGTTATGCCAGCGAAGATGGTGTTGATGCCGTACCAATTTGTCCAGAGTGTTTATATGAAGAGGCTTATATTCGCCAGGCTTGGCATTTGAAACCGATTAGAGCATGCGCAAAGCATAAATGTGAATTAGTCCATCAATGTCCTGAGTGCCAAGAGCCTATTAATTACATCGAAAATGAATCCATTGATCGCTGTGTTTGTGGTTTTGAATTTATAAAGGCATCAAGCGCTAAAGCTTGCCAGCAAGATATTAAATTGTCGGGCTGTTTAATAAGTGGTGATGACTCATCTAGCAGTCCTCTTTTTGCTTCTGTATCAACAACCCATAGATTTGCAGCACTTGCCTGGCATCAAAAACGTTATCCTGAAAAACATCAATATATTGATGCAATTGAGTATTTTAAAGCGTGGCCGGATAACTTTTATCGTGAATTAGATACGATAACGAGTCATGCAGATTTAAGGCTGGTGAATTTATTTAATAAAACAGCGTTTAAGTTTATCTATGGTGACTTGATTTTGCAGTCTCAGTGTATTCATCCTGAAGAAAAAGAGCCTCATTTTATTCATTCAGCATTGATGGAGTATCTTCGCAATTTGGTTGAATCACACCCTAAATCTAAAAAGTCCAACGTTGCGGATATGCTCGTAAGTGTTGCTGAAACTGCGGCTTTGCTTTCAACCAACTATGAGCAGGTATATCGCCTTTATCAGGATGGTGTTTTATCTTCAGGGTATCGCCAAAAAATGAAGCAGCGGGTTGCCCCTCATGTTGGGGTATTCTACTTGAGGCAGGTTATTGAGTATAAAGCGAGTTTTGGCGCTAATGGACAAGGAGTGTATTTATCATCATGGTAGATAATGTGACATTAGAATCTTTATTAGTTATCAAAGAGGTTGAGGAGCGTAATATTGCTTTGAGAAGAGCATTTGCGCCTTATACCGGTGACATAGATGTAACGGGCAATGAAGCAGATGCATTAATGATATTGCTTAATCTGACTTATCCTAAAAAGCTGGTTAAGAGTTTGCTTGATAAGCGGCTAGCTAAAAAAACGCTAAGAAATGAACAACACATTGATTTTTGTATTGCTGAAGTGGCTTGGTTGCACACCCATAATTTAAAGTACCCTGATATTCGTGTCAGCAAGCAGAGGTTAATCGCGCCAGCTCCTGTTTTTCATCCACAAGTGTTGAGCAGTGCTAATTTCACCCCCATCCTAGGTTGGTCCCATGATAGCGCTAAAGTAAACTTGGCAAAGTTATTTGGTAGCCATTTTATTTGGCAGGGTAATGTTTGTTGCCTTGCTACTTTGTTATTAGACCCGACTAGTGTTTGGAAAGAGGCTTTTCAAGCCTTAGGCATGCTAGTGAAAGACTTTTTAAATATCTGCGGTAGAGTTAAAGGTTTTTTACCGGAAGCGGAAGCTCCTAGCTTAGTCGATAGGTTTTCTAATCAGGTTAGAATGCCTTATCGAAATGGATACTTGGCTGTAACGCCGGTAGTTAGCCATGTGCTTCAATCTGAAATTCAAAAAGCGACAATGGCTAAGCAAGCTAAATTTACTCATGTCGAATTTACTCGTCCTGCTTCTGTTGGTGATTTGTCTGCCTCCCTTGGCGGTAATGTAAGAGTGTTAAATTATCCACCAAAAACGAAATACTCTGAATTTGGGCTAAGTGATTCAATGTTGGGTAAGGTTCAAAATGGCCAGTCAGCTTTAAATCATAGCGTTTTTCATCAATCTAAATTTGTTCAGGCTTTGGAAGGGCTTTTATCTTTGCCTTTCGCGCTGGCATTAAAGCAGCGTAGGCAGCAAAAGGTGATAAGTTATAGGCAAGTAAGGTCTACATTGTCTGAATGGCTTGCTCCGCTATTAGAGTGGCGATTAGAAGTAAAAGATAATCCGGTTCAGTTATCGAAACTTGAGACAATTAACGGTACGTTTGAATATTCCTTTGTCACCATGGGTGATGAACAGTTAACACATTTACTAGCGCCGCTATTTAGTCAATTAAACAGTGTGTTATCTCACTCTAACCTGGTTGGTAAGTATGCCTTTCATCAACAATTGATGACGCCCCTTAAAAGTAGCCTTAAATGGTTGCTTGATAATTTATCTAACGAATCTACAGTATTGTCTGCTTCCTCTGATGACGAGTCTCAACAACGTTATTTATATTTGAAGGGGATACGGGTATTTGATGCACAAGCCTTATCCAATCCATACTGTTCTGGTGTTCCTTCATTAACGGCTGTTTGGGGCATGATGCATCATTACCAAAGATGCTTAAATGAGTTACTTGGTTCGCAACTTAGAATGACCTCTTTTTCATGGTTTATTCGTCACTATTCAGCCGGAGAAAGTAAAAATCTGCCTGAATATGGCATGCATGGCCCAAAAGAAAATCAATTTAGAAGAGCTGGCATTATAGATAATAAGTATTGTGATTTAGTGTTTGATCTTGTTATTCATATTGATGGTTATGAAGAGGATTTGAATACGTTAGATTCGTCATCAGATATTTTGAGAGCCTGTTTTCCTGCAAGGTTTGCTGGAGGAGTTATGCACCCTCCTGAACTTGACTCAGTCAATGATTGGTGTGAGTTATATGATTCGGAAGCTTTGTTGTATTCAAAGTTGAGGCGCTTACCTGTATCTGGAAAGTGGATTATGCCGATTAGATATTCAATTGCGAATCTTTCGGACTTACTGATTTTATTGAAACAGAATCGTTTGTTGCACCCTGTTATGTATGGTTATCTTTTGTTAGGAACTCCTCAAAAAAGAACTAACGCCTATGAGCCTTTGCATTGTTATGCTGAATCAGCAATAGGATTAGTTGAGTGCGCCAATGCAATTGATATAAGGTTGCAGGGTATGCAGAATTATTTCCGTCGAGCTTTTTGGATGCTTGATATAAAAGAGCATTCAATGCTCATGAAACGGATCTAAGGAAACGATATGGAACTGTGTAACATGTTAAAATATAATCGCTCTTTGTACCCGAGCAAGGCCGTTTTCTTTTATAAAACTGAAGAAAAGGATTTTATTCCGTTACAAGCGGCAATAAGTTACATACGTGGCCAGAAAGCTGGTTTTACTGAAGGTTTTACTTCAACATTTGAATCTAAAAATTTGCAACCTCAAGATTTAGCTCATCCTAATCTTCTTGTGCTCGAAGAGTGTTATGTTCCTCCAAATGTAGAACACCTATATTGTCGATTTTCATTGAGAGTAATGGCAGAGACTCGTAAACCACTCACCAGTAATGATGATGTCCGTGCTTTACTTAAAGAGCTGGCCACCACTTTTTATGAGTGTGGAGGTTATAAAGAGCTCGCGAAGAGATACTGCAAAAACCTTTTATTGGGTACTTGGCTATGGCGAAATCAGAATACCGGTAATACCGAGATTGAGATTAAAACGAGCTCGGGCAATTATTATAAAATTGCCAATACTCGTCAGCTTGATTGGAGTAGTCGCTGGCCCCAGGATGCACAACAGGTTTTAGATGAATTAAGTCATGAGTTCCATATTGCTTTAACTGATCCTAAGGTATTTTGGAGTGCCGATATTATTGCCAAGATAGAAACTGTTTTTTGTCAGGAAGTATTTCCAAGCCAACTCCTGAAGGATAAGGATAAGGATAAGCCTTCAAAACAATTTGCTAAAGTGAAGTGCCTTGATGGACTTAAAGCTGTCAGTTTTAACACTGTAAAAATTGGTGCAGCCTTACAATTGATCGATGATTGGTGGGATGATGATGCTCAACATCGATTGCGGGTTCATGAGTATGGAGCAGACCAAGAATGTATAATTGCGCGTCGCAATCCTGAATCTATGCGTAGTTTTTATTCTTTATTCATAAAGTCAGAACGTTATCTGAACGAGTTAAAAAGGCAGTTAGCGGATTCGAAAGTCTCAATACCTTCAGATGTTTATTATGTGTTTGCAGTTTTGATTAAAGGTGGAATGTTCCAGAAAAAAGCTGAATCTAAAAACACCGAGACTGAAACGAAGAAAAAGGCGGGTACTACAAAGAAAGCTGATACCAAGGAGAAAGCTTAAAATGCAGAGGTATTACTTCATGGTTAGGTATGTACCAAAAGAAGCCAATTTAGCTTTGTTGAGTGGACGTTGTATATCTATCATGCATGGTTATATGGGCAAGCATGATATTACAGGTCTTGGGGTTAGTTTTCCTGCTTGGTCTGATAAATCAATTGGGAATGTAATTGCCTTTGTTCACTCTAATGCTAATTATCTTAAAGGATTACAGAGTCAGTCTTATTTTCAAGACATGAAGGACTGCGGTTTTTTTAAAGTAACTAATGTAGAGGCTGTGCCAGAAAGTTGTGGTGAGGTTAGGTTTAAGCGTAATCAAGCCATTGCAAAGTTATTCGTTGGTGACGCTAGACGTCGGTTAAGGCGTTTAGAAAAGCGTGCATCGGAGAGGGGGGAGACCTTTAATCCTTTAAAGAAGAGTGAAGCAAAAGAAGTTGATGTATTCCATAGGATTGCAATAAGCAGTCTCAGTAGCCAGCAAGATTATTTGCTGCATATTCAAAAAAATGTGCCAGAGAAGCAAACCGAACCAGAGTTTAATAGTTATGGTTTTGCGACAAACCACAAGTTTAATGGAACAGTTCCTGATTTATCTAATTTGCTCGATAGTGTTTAACCATATTTTTTAAACGCTTAGTAAGTTATTGAAATATAGGCTTAATGATTTTGTCTGTTTGGTGATGGTATTTTGTGGCATTTCATTTTTAAGTATTGATTTTATACAGTTATTTTTGGTATGTTGATTGTGACCTGCCGGATAGGCAGCTACAAATTTTTTGCTATCTTTTTATTAAACCGAAGGTTTGTGACCTGCCGGATAGGCAGCTACAAATAACACATCATTTGTCTTGATTGACAAGGCATCGTGACCTGCCGGATAGGCAGCTACAAATCGCGCAGATCGTGACTTTAGAGTTGATTTAGACATATCTGCCGAAAAGGCAGTGAAACCTCTCATTGCTATAGTTCAAGGGGAGGTTTTTATTTTTAATGTATTAGGCTTTTTAGCTACTTTAGGGTTGAAATTAGTTGAGTTCTAACACACTCCTGCCCCAAGGTGTTTGAGGAAGCATGTTTTTATTGATAAGCTTTGGTAATGATTTCATGCTCTACCACTAACTGTGATCATACTACTGCTGATTTACTGGACTAAGTTAGACATCACATAAAGGTGGACGAATGAACTACTTTGCAGAGGACCCCTTCTAGGTAATGTAAACCTGGAGGGTAAATGAAAAAACTAAAACAGCAGTACCGAAAACGTATTAAATGCCAGCGTCAATATCTTTGGGATTTTTATCCCAGCGTTCGCAGTGGAACCCACAAGCATTTTTCAACAAAACAGGAAAAGGGCTATTACTTCCTTCACATGATTGAGTGCAGAGGGTACCCGATCAAGCTGCGAGCTGCACGAGGAAGATCTTTGGCTAACCCATGGGATGACTATCCAGCGTATGTGTATGATCTAGCAAAAAGTTGGAAATATAATTCCAAACGACTTTATCAGTACTACAAGTAAATCTCACGATGATAAAGCTCTGCGTTTGCAGAGCTTTTTCTTTTTCGAATGCTAGAAACGACAAGAACCACTAAAATTAGTGGCTCTATTACGCGCTACCTATGGTCAATACTCTATGAGCGGAAGAGAACAGGGCTATCGTACGTCCTCGGTGGGCTGCTTTGCAATTACGCCAAGTTCAGATTGATGCAATTACTTCTGGCCAGACAGTAAATAGCAGTTCAATGAAAAAGCAGAAATACCCGGGGCACTCAACGTTAGCTTAAAGCTAAGAACCTTATGTGGCAAGCTTACTTCTGCCCATAAATCATTTATAGCTATTTCTCATCACACCTTGCTAACTCATTACTTGCCCGAATTTTTGTAATGAATCAATATGCCATTAGTTGGTTAACCACTCGATTATTTTATCAATTTATTTGATAACAATTTACACCATGTGTTCAAGGTATTGATTATGGAATTACAGACAAGGCTAGTGTTTATCGATACAAGCGCTTTTGAAGAGAAAAACTATCAATTTGGACAACACGCTCTTGGTCGTCTTCAAGAACTAATTGAAGATAAGAAAATCCACTTGCTCATTACTGATGTGACAAAGAAAGAGATCAATGCCCATCTCAAACGCAAATCTGAAGAAGCAGCTTCTATGATAAAGAAGATGCAAAGAGATGCGATGTTCCTAAGAAACACCCCCGACCTTGATTGTCATGGCATCTTCACCAAGGTTAAAGGTGATGATATTTATGCTGTTATCAGTGAAAAATTTGATGATTTCGTCGAAAACGGCTATGTGGAAACTATTGATGTAAGTACTGTTAACCCTCAAGTTGTATTTCATGCTTACTTCAACAACCTCCCTCCCTTTGGCAAAGAATCAAAAAAGCACGAGTTTCCTGATGCATTTGCGCTAGAAGCTATTAAAAAGGTGAGCTTGGCTAGAGGACATTCAGCCTACATAGTTAGTGACGATGGCGATATGAAATCATTCTGTGATCAAGAAGATAACTTCATTCATCTTGAAAACGTCGATGACTTAATTGACTTGATTGTTCGAAGCGACAAAGCGTACGAAGAACCAGCAAAATTTGCTGATGAAGTATTCGAACAACTCCTAGAACAAATCAAAGCAGATGCCCTACAAGCTCTCGAAGATGGTGAGTTCAACTATGAAGACGCAGATCCTTTCGATGAAATTATAAATTCTATAGAAATCAACTCGGTGAATGTTGAGAAGAAAAACTTACAGAATGTCGATGCTGAGTGGGCTGAATACGAAGTAGAATTTGAGGTGGTTGTTACCGCAAACTATCGCGTCTCAGATTATGACCGCTCACCTTGGGATCCTGAAGATAAGCAGTATGTCTTTGTCTTGAGTAATGAATTAACAGTAAAACATAAAGAAACTTACACTGCCCACTTAACTCTTGCTTACGACGACGGATTAAAGGCTAAAGCATATATTGAAGAGCTGTATTTCCAAGATGCGTACTTCGAACTGACTGATAATGACTCTGAAATCATTCACTTCAAAGAACTAGATATCAATGGGGAATAACATGAAGTTATATGTAATTGGTAATGGCTTTGATGTTCATCATGGCCTCGACACAAAATACACATCATTTGGGTTATATCTTAAAAACAACTATTGGGAAACCTATGACTTATTGATCGAGCATTATGGTTTCGGTGATCTCAATCCAGATTACCCTACATCAATGTCAGACCTTTTATGGTCTGAATTTGAAACGAGTATGTCACTGCTTGATAAAGATTCAGTTTTGGAAGCAAACATGGATGCAATGCCAAGCTATTCTTCAGATGACTTTCGAGACAGAGACCGATACACGCTTGAAATTGAGATGGAGCGAATACTTGGGCTTCTAACCACTGATCTGTATAAGGCATTCAAAGAGTTCATTTTGTCTGTGCAGTTTCCTCAGTTTGATCACAGCCGATCAGTAAACATTGATAGAGACGCTGTTTACCTCACATTCAACTACACAGATACGCTTTCTAAATACTACGCAATCCCCGATGAAAACCTGCTATTCATTCATGGGAAAGCCGATGAGCATGTTGATAAATTAATTCTCGGTCATGGTGTTGATCCTGAAAATTTCAAAGAGAGACCTGCCGAACCACCATTAGGATTGAGTGATGAAGATTTAGAACGATGGATGGAATATCAATCTGATCAATATGACTATTCATTCGAGCGTGGCAAGGATGCCATCAATCAGTATTTCTCAGCAACTTTCAAGGGAACAGACCAGATCATAAAAAACAACGAAGATTTCTTTGCAAAGCTCGGCAATATTGATGAAGTATATGTTCTCGGCCACTCATTAGCTGACGTAGATTTACCCTACTTCCAGAAGTTGGAGCAATCAGTCAGACCTGATGCCAAATGGGTTGCGACTTTTTATGACTCTGATGATGAGGAAGTGCACTGTGACACTCTAACTGGACTTGGAATAGCCAACGTTTCAGTTGTCAGAATGGAACAGATCTAAGCAAAAACTGAAATGTCATTAGCGATTGCGGTGGATTCTAGCATTGCTTTTTCTAAATTTTTCTTATGTGAAGCATTCAATTTTGAACATCAGCTCTAACTCGAAATTGCCCAAAAGAGGGTTGACGCCTTAAGCCGTTTTTATCCCAAAGTGTGTTTGAAATAGATATATATTGAAGTTTAGCTGTTTGTACTTGACCTAAGCTATCTATTATAACTTTCAATATAGTGGCCAAATTCAACCACTACAAAATGACATAAATAGAGTTAGAGGCATTAAATACTTCATGGATTCCTACTTAAAGCTGATGGCTTGAATGACTGATGCAGTGCGATAGAAATGTGAATCTCTCTTCGTAATAGTATCCTTCATGAACTTAGTTAGTTGCTTACTTCTTCCTTCAGGAGTATCAGCAGTTAGAACATAAAATAACTTAGAGTCATACCCTTTAAGTAAGCAGGTATTGTAGTCTTTAGATTCTTGGGCTAGAGCTGCTTTGATATCAGGCTCTTTGTATTGCTCCTGAGTTATCGTATTTAATAACTTTACGTGCCTTGCTTTGCAGTTAGTAGTTAGTTCACGTTGAACATCGTAGAAGTCACTGACATATTTGCTTGATAGGTAGTAGCTATCCATCTCTTCTTCAGCCCAATTACATAGACCTACATAGGTGATTAGGAGTAATACTGGAGTACAGGCTATTCCTATCAACTTAGATGTTTTCATTGTTATGCCCCGTAAGTTGTAGTAATTAGTCCGTACTCGCCTTTTAGGTTTAGTACTCTGAATGCTTTGATATCTCAATAGTTACCGAAGTCAGGAGTAGTAGTGATACTCTTCTTACTCTTGTTGACTAGGTTAGTTCTCTCGGTATAGTTGATAGAGTTAGTATTGTTACCTAACCCATGCTTGTTCTTGAATGTCCAAAAAGTCATATATTCAACTCTCTCCATCTATGTTAACCCATTAGTGACCATTGCTGATGTAACCTTGGGAGTGTTTGTTGTAGTTCATGGTTTATCCTTGATAGTTTTAGCACTGAACCATGCTATCCAGTTTACGTTTAAGTAGGTGTAGTGGCCAATGAAAACTATATCAACTGGTTAAAAAGGTTAGTTGATGAGTTCAGCGTTCCGTTAAAAACGTCTTACACTGGCGCGCCATTTATACATACAGAATTAATAAATAACTTAGTAGTTGAGCTATCAAGTACTGATGAAATGTTGTCTAAAAACCAACGGCGCTTATTGGTTGGTTTAAATGATAAGAATCAAGCTTTAGCCGTCAACGATAATAAACGAGATGTATACATAAACGACTGGAACATTAGAGGTCATCAATTTGAAAAATCAGAAGAAATAAAAACAAGTCAAAATATAGAGTTTTGGACTGCACAAATATTGAGAGAAGTTGTTGAAATTATTTTCTATACATCAAAATTTAATGAGGAAAATAGCAACTTTATATTTGGTGAATATGACATTATCGAACAAATTAAAGCTGTTTGTAAATATAGCAGTCTTGATTACGATGAATCGTTTTGGAAAAAAGTTATTCTCCGGATTGCAGCATGACAAGGGTTTTCAAGTCATGGATAGTGTTTCAATTTTTCGACTATTATGTTCCATCACTTTTGGTTTAGGTACGATCTATGCATGGTATTTAACAAGAGTTGTGTAACTAACCCGAACCTATTTAGAGTACGCGAAACTGGTCTTTTTTATTACACTACTGATGCAGATAATAGCTTATATTCAATAGTTAAAAAAAAATAATATTTCAGGACTCTTTTTTTAGAGAAGTAGAGTGCTATTAAAAATAAGATTTCTGTTATTTTCTTTCATGTCAGAAAGCCCAGAACAGAAAGCTATTGAAGCCATTAAAAATATTGACTGAATCATGTACATGTGTCATTTATGTCCTAATGTGAGCTACGCACTATTGATTTGTACAGGAGGTTTTAGTGCCACAACTTAATGATTATGAGATGGTATTAGTAGAAAGCTTTTTTGCTAATGATACTTCAGGCAAGCATGGCAAAATCCATATTCGTCCAGTTGCCGGTCACAAGTATCCCGTTGATTTGCAAGTTGCTTGCTCAAAGACTTTAAGTGATCCAAAGAGGTTTCCAGTAGGTACTAAATTTTTACTTCAAGCAAAGCTTACAGATAGAGAAAGTGGTGGAGAGTATTTATATAGTCACCCAAGATGGAAGTATGAAATTGTTTCTTGATAATAAAAACACTTAACAAGCTAAGCTAGCATCGCCGTTGCTAACGGCGTTAAATCCATAAATTTTATAATCCGAGATGTATGTTGGAAGTCATTTGTCCCAGCTCATTTCTGCCCCTTTTCTTGTTAGAACTGATATTTCAAGTTCGCAATAGTGAGTACCTTTAACCTATATTTTCTCATGCAAAAATGCATATATATATCAGCTGCAAGATTTGGATATTACCAATAAAAACCGCCGCGGTTTTACCGACCATGAGCATCTGAACGAGCAGCAGCTGATTCACATGAACGGTCGGGTGTCCGATTACAACCTTGGGCGGTTTATGTCGGTTGACCCGCTTATACAAGCGCCAACCTCGACCCAGAGTGTGAATCCGTATTCCTACATCATGAACAACCCGCTGGCGGGGACAGATCCGACAGGGTATGCGGGTTGTGCTGCATCACGAATTAAGAGCGTTTGCGATACGACGCTGAGTAATTGGGGCGGTAATGGTAAGGCAGACAGCGCTTTCTTTGGCGGCAGTAAAAGTGGTGGCAGTCGTAGCAATGGTAATTCAGAGAGAGCAGCGACACCGAAAGTCACAACGCCCGAATTAGCGGCAGTGGGGAGCTTGGAGGGGAATGCGGCTAAGGGGGCTCAAGGAGATAGTGGTACCAATAAGCAAGAAAAGAATGATCAAGGAACTCATAGTCCTAAAGAATCTAATACTACCCCTAAAGAGCGTAAAGAACTTGAAGATAAGTTGAGCTCTATAAACATTAAAGCTAGGGTTGCAAATAAAAACGGTGGATTTGAACGTAGAGACGATGCCGCCGCATGGTGTAGTGGTCAAGTAAAATTGGCCACCTAGTTAGAGGTGATGTCTAGCCCTCTATAACTCAAATTTGCTTTGATAATTTGGAAATAACGCTAACCCTTATTTGTAATAAAACTAGATGTTAGATGCGTGTAGTTTTATTAGTTTTCAAAATTTGTCAGCTTATGATTATATTTTATGTCAGCTTATGGCTTTATCTTTGAGATAAGCGATTGAAAGTAGAGCCACGCTTATGTCGACTTATGCTTTTAGCGACAAGTAATGTCGCTGAGCCCATACATTGACATAATGCACCCATAGTTTGACAAATTTAACCCATAGTGTGACATAAAAATGGCTTTTGTAGTTTTATGACAAAAACTATTTTGTTTAATATCAGCTTGTTACTCAGTTTGTTAACCCATACGTTGACAAATTCAACAAAAACCACAAGCATTAATACGATTAAAGTTCATCACTTGTATTGGTTTAACCGCAAGTTTGTGATCTGTATTGACTCGTTTCTGCCTCTTTATGAGTTAGTGCTGTTGATCAATCTAAAATATTTATTTCGGTTTGCCATATATTTTCTAACTTCACATGATCTGCAAGAATGAATCTAAAACGGTGGCCAGTATTAATTAGCCACTACATATCGACCTCTTAATTTATTGACCATACTGTCTCAAAATTAAGTGTCCGATGGAATTAGACCAGAACAGTGACCTTTTTTGAGGCGACGATAATAAAGCCAAAATCCATTAGTATCCCAAAATAATATTTTGAGCTTATCGCGGTGTCGATTACAAAAGATAAACCAAGCCTGGCTAAAGGGGTCCATCTCAAGCGTATCTGCAACGATTAATGATAATCCATCAATCGACTTTCTCATGTCGGTGACACCCGACACTAAATACACGTTACCAGTGGGAGTCATTGTAGTGCTGCAACCCAATGTTTGATTTGTGTTTGACTGAGCATCGAAGGGAGTTCAGCGCGAATACCGTTAGGTAATAATAGCACCACGACATCAGCGCTTTCCTGGTCAAAGACAATTGGCTGAACTTGTTGCTTGGCCTCTTTACTGTTGAGTTTTTTGACCCAATAGTAAAGTGTTTGATAGTGGATTGACCGCTCAGTACAAAATTGTTTAATCGGTAACTGGCTTTGTTTGAACTCAGTCAGTATTTTAGTCCAGTGGTCATGTTTTTGCGATTGATTCATAGCATCTCCTTTGTAAAGAAGCACTATGCCAAAGCCTGATTTTTATTGGTATGTGGGGTTAATTAACCGCTTACCTTTATATGTTTTCATTGTTGCATCTCTTGCCGGAGAAAAAGCAATTAGCATATATTCAGCTGACCGTTTTTTCTACCGGTTCAAGTTATGCACTTATTATTTGAATCCAAGTAGTACTTCCACACTTGTTAGACGTTTTTTAAAAAACTAAGCCTGCTGAATTAAACGGATAGACATTTTTGAAATACGAGGCATGGCACCACCGTAATCCACCACTTCCCAATCATGAAAAGAATGAACTAGAAAAGGCTGACCATTTACGGCGATACCTGGGCCGCGGATTTTTGTTACTGCTCTCCATCGATCTCTGTCTAGAGCAGTAATTTCGATTGATTCAACAATATGATTATCCTGTTTAACTAAGGTTGGAAACTTTGCAAACCACGATTTAACTTCAGCAATGGTTTCTAAGGTTTCTTTCTCTTCCACTAAATTAATTTGAAAGCCCTCAGGAGAGAGGGCGTCTATTAATGGCGCAGCGTTTCCGGTATTGGCATCCCATATACTCATCCAGTGATATACAAGTGATTTAACCCGATTTTTAGCGGCTTCGACTTCGTGAACAATTGGCGTTTCATCGGCCATACTTTTCTCCAATAATTATTTCGTGATATTGCGAATGTATTCTAATGACTAAAACTCATAAATTACTAACTATTATTGTTTAGAAAGTTTATACACTGAGAAAACACCATGTATACCTATGACTGATTCGCTGCATCTTTCTATTCCTAAAAAATAATTCTCGAATAAAATGTCAACAGCATTAGCCATCTTTCTTCCCAACTCCATTATATATCTATGCTAGCAGCAATATTTTGGGGATCTAAATAAGGGTAAGCTTTTGCCCCTGAATTTGTGAGCTGGTCATTTCTCGCTTGAATAGACTCAGATATATCTTTAAATGCTGCAATGTGTTTTTTATGTATCGCTTTAAATTGCGCATTATTACTACCCTCTAAAATTGATAGTGGAGTTTCAGAAGGGATGCTAAGCAACCAAGCAAATAGCGCTTGAAAATGCATAACGGTGACATCAGGGAGTGCCTTTTGTATAAATGCCTCTGTGATTTCAGATTCATCTTCAGGCATATAGGCAAATAACGAATCGGGTCTGTTAGGCACATAGGACACGTAGTCATATTGAGAGAAGTTAACCGCAGAATGCTGTGCGCTACAATTGAATACGATGGCGGTTAATATTTCCTTTAATAAAGACTTTGTCGTTATTTCACTTGGGAAACCAGCTACAGCACCTTTGTCTGGTGAGCTTAGTTCTTCTGCCCATTGCTGGATGATGCTATCCGACACTATATCTGTATCGCTCATATAGCACTCGTCGATAATATCATTGAAGTAATTGCTGAGCGCATTCCATATTAGGAAACCATCGTCACGATAAAAATAATTTTTAAGGCCATCTGATTTTTTCTCATCAAAGCCTCGGCTTTCCATGCGTTTTTTAAAGCTAAGCTTTGAAAAATCCCACTCCTTATGGGCAGTTAAAAATAACCTAAGTCCCCCAGCTGTACCTGGAGAAAATGTACGATCGGTAAATGGAATGATGGGTGAAACGAGTGTTTGCCTAGCAAGATAATTAATACCTATAGTATCTTTAAAGTGCGGTTTTAGTACTTTGCCGATAGGGTGGTCATCTGAAAAACAATTATGATATGCAATAGCAAACGGTTCCATAGCCAAATGGGCGAAACCCAAATGCTCAACAAATTGATGGTATTGATTGTCAGCGCAGCATAAATGCATTCTAGCAAAACGATAACGATTAGGTTTCGTTTGCTTCATTGACGGAGTGAAAATTTCGTCTTTTCCATCAGATTTTCGCGTTAGCTGAAATCCTAATATATCGAGCTCACCTTCTTTCTGACAAATTAACGCAATCGGTGCATAAAAACACATATCTCGATACTGAGGAATATCTGTGAGGTGTTTATAATCTAGTATATACAAGGACTTGTTTTTAATTAGCGTCGCGACATCAGCTCCATCGCTGCTTAGGCTCTTTAGACTGTCGGGTATTCGTTCGATTGAACTACACGCTTCAATCATCATAGGGTTTACCCCTTGAATTAATTGGCGGCAAAACTCTTTGTCATCATCATAGTGTTGAATTACAAAATCGTTCTGATTCATCCATTCGCCATATAGGGCGCTATACATGTTTCCCGATTTCTCGCTTCTATCTAGAAAATTGATTTGTGACATCGCATATTGTGTAATACGCTCGGTTACTCGGCCTATTTTGTGTGGCTTCAATGCTTGGGCTATATGTAGTTGGTCGACGCATCGAGGTAAGTTTTCATAATCTACTTCGGGATAAATTGTCATTCGAGGATAGCGAGTGTACCCGTAGGTAATTGGATCGCCACCTTCTAACTCTTGTATGGTTTGTAGCGCTTGATCTTTCAGTTCATTAAGGATGCTTTTAGCTTCTTCAAGGCTATCAAATTCCTTTTTATCATCGGTTTCCTCAAGCACCTCGCCGTTTTTCAACTGTAGAGTAAACGCTAACGATATCTCGCCCTTGTCAGCTTCTGATAATGTGAACTTTTGGAATAAAGGTGTGTTCGATTTAAGTTGGTGTAGGTTAAGAGTGGCGCTGCCTAAAAACTCGTCATGACCAAATATGTTTTCGTCCCATAGGGAAATATTGACTTGGCCTTCTTTCTTTAAAACATCTAGCTTTATTGTTTCATTCCATTTTGGAGAGGTGGTATGCAGTTTGGTTTTTGATAACACCGGATTGGTACTGTCAATATCTATTGCCACAAAAGGATTAGGTGCAAAACGACTTTTGTTTACCAGGTTTTTAGCGCCAATTATTTTCACTTGCAAAGTGCCAAAGCTTGGATTGAAATAGCGGTCCAGCGACTTGATGGCAGCCTTATAGACGTCTTCTTGAACAGCACAAACTTTACCGAGTACCATTGAGTTGGCGTCTATTTCAGAAGACCAATCTACAATCGTTTCTGTGTCACTTTTTTTGGTGAATTGTACCGTCGTCAAAATAGTTTTTAGGGTTGGTACAGAGGGCTTTATTTCCAATAACTTGTAGACCATTAATTTTTTATCATCATCCCTTTGCTCCAAACTTTCCCGATAAAAATGTCCAGTTGTTGTATTAAATACTCGAATGCAACCCTGCTTGTCTTCTCCGTCACCTTCAATTTTCAGGTCTTTGTATATCGGCCACCATTCCATAACGGGTTCGCCATAGGCACGAAATACCTTCCAGACTTCATCAATATTTGCATTAATTATTCCAGTTACTTTTGCACCAGACATAAAATTACCCTTTATTATCGTTGTTTATTAGTAAGCTATAGTTATACTATATATTAATTTTAACTTCTTTATCTATTCGGTAATAAATGAAAAATTATAAGAATTTGGTCTTCGAAGGTGGTGGCGTAAAAGGGGCTGCCTACGCAGGCGCAATGAGAGTGCTTGGCGAGTTGGGGTTATATGATAACGTATCATCCCTTGCGGGCACATCTGCTGGATCGATTACTGCTAGCATACTAGCATGTGGGGCGTCTCCTGAAGAACTTATAGCTTGCGTTAAAAGTACGCACTTTGCTGATTTTATTTCTGACCGTGGTGGGGTGCTCGGAGATTTTGCTCGTTTGGCTTCACATTATGGAATTCATACGGGAGATGGGTTTACCAAGATTATTAAGCAGCAAATAGGGCAGACATCCGGAGATGAAAACTTGACATTTTCATCTCTAAATAAACTGTCTAAACAACATTCTAAATTTAAAGATCTTTATGTTGTTGCCACTAATTTGAGTAGTCAAACTGCTCAAATTTTTTCATACAAAAACTCACCCGATTTACCAATATGGAAAGCTGTAAGAGCATCTATCAGTATTCCATTTGTATTTGAACCGTTTGAGATCAATGGTGAGCTTTTTGTGGATGGCGGTTTATCATGGAATTATCCTATCGATATCTTTGATAGGGAAGGATGCGATTTTGATCAAACACTTGGTTTTTTTTTAGAAGCTCACAATAAATACCAAGAAATTAAAGAGCTGAAAACGAGTCATGAAAACATTGATTCTTTAAAGTCTTATATCAATGCTGTGAGCGTTTTCATGTATGAAAAAGCTAATTCAGGACACATTCATCAACGTGACCAAACCCGCACTGTATTTATTGATGATCTGGGTGTTTCAGGAGCTAATTTTAAAACAAGTGAAAGTGAAATTTTAAAACTTGAAGAGTCTGGCGCAAATGCGATGAAGGCATTTTTGAAAGATATCAAATGTTAGATCGCCTGCATAAATTTTTAGACCATCCAATTGTTAACTTATTGCTAGGCATATATTTTGTGGTGACTGCCTTTGGTGATATTTTGATGGATTTACCTCAAGAAGAGGCGGTTTATTTACCCAGTGCAGTACATGGTATTTTTGCAATTGGCGTACTTATTATCTTGCGATCATTGACTGAACTAATCGTCAATCTTCAAGAGGGAGTCGGAGAGTTAGAAAAGTTCAGAGATAGCGCGCCCCTGCTTTATTTCCGAAACATAATCTATAGCAGATATTTTATTGTTATAGTGGCAATTTTCATTACTCTTTCTGGTATCACAGACGCATCTGAATTTTTTCTTGAATCTGATTACAGTGGCGCATCCAGTGGACTGATGTTAGTTGTCATTGGTTTATCTATGCTGGCCTATGTCTTCCTCGCTATATTTGAAAGCGAAGAATATTTAAAAGATAATATGTTTAAAAACCAACGGTTTCTCAAAAACCCAAGAATCTTATTGCTCAAACTTATTGTGGGTATATTCATAGTAGCTGTTGGTATTTATGAAGAAATGTATTTTTTTGAGGAGTTCGAAGGAAGCCCCGTACATCGAAGTGTGATCACTTGGTATATTGTTGTAACACTCAAAAATATAATTCGAGGAGCAAAAATCCTGTTTAGATCAGAGTCTGATAAGTGCTCAAAAGAAAGTTGAGTGATTTAATATTGATCAGTTTGGCCGTTTTATGATCACACCGTCTTCTATAATTGTGCCGCTCACCCTAGACTAATACGAACTATAGGTATTAGAGTCTAAACACTAACCCATTTATGTCCAAAAGTGAGTTACTAAGAGATACGCTTTCAGTTGTAATAAAATGACAATTCATAATTATAGTATCTAGGTGCAGTTCCGATTTGTCAGACTATGGGTACATTTTATGTCAGAGTATGGTTATATCTTTTCGGTAAGTTATTGAAAGCTGAAAGCTGCCTATGTCAGACTTTGCTTCCAGCGACAAGTAAGTTTTTGCTGAAAGCATGCAGGTTCTAGAAATACTTAACGTGTAAACTTTCTGCGGTACGTCACAGATTGCTTAAAAGATAACAGCAAAATCGCAGGATTCCATCCTGCACCGGCCAAAAGGGTATCTACAGCAATACCCTCTTGGAACACCCTGCCGCCCCAGACGAAAAATGCTGAAAAGCGCATCTTTTCGATGGGTATCGATCCAGCTTTTACCCACGTTTGTCGTCCGCTTCGGCCATTGTCGACAATCCCTAACGCTTCCGACGGGCCGTCCCTGGCCCAACGTAAGCTAGCGTGGCATCCATGCCAAGCTCACGGAATTGTCTCGATGACCTCAATTCAAATGAAGTCTGATAGTGATATACTGATACAAGTAGTTATTTTTAATGAAAAATTTAGTTGTAAGTGTGACAAAAATCTTGAATTAAACCCACAAATCAGATTAAAGTATAGCCACTTAAGGACAGCGTAGGCTTAGCTCGAAACAATCATCGAGCACGCCATTTAGGGAAGAAGAAGCCATTCAGCAGTGATGTGCCAATCGACTGATTTATAGAGTTCACTCTGACCCAGTTATTGCAGTTATTGCAGTTATTGCAGTAGGTATTTTCGCACTAGCGCTTCCTATCAGTTTTTTGTTGATTGTATTATTTAACCTCAACTCGGGTTAAGAGATGAATAAATGGCATTGAGATAGCCTAAATTCAATAACTTACATTCAAACTTGAACTTTGCGCTGATAACAAGGCGAATTTACGCGTCAATAGCTAGTCTATTGCAAGTGAATTCAACGCAGTTAGCGGTACAAAGGGCTGTTTGATATGCATTTATTATCCCGAGTTGAGGTTATTTCGATTTATTCAAAAATGGGGTACTCATTTCAGAGCACCCCAAAGGTAGCGGCTAGTTATTATTTATGTTTAGGTCTTGAGGCGTACCCCTAAAACACCCTACGTTATAAGGGAAATCATATGTCCAGTGGTAGTGGAACATATTACGAGTTTCACCATCCCATTCTATTTCATGGGTATGACCATGGCATTCATCCAGATCTGCTGATGTTAACACCTTTCCATCTTCTCCTCTTGGACCAAAAATACCAAAGCCATCTTGGATATATCCCATCAGTTTAGAGTGTCCGCCATTATCTGGATCTAGCTTTGCTAATACATTTTCAGCAAGATAGTGGTAGTGGTATGTTTCAGTGCCGTCAGTATGCCCACCACTGCTGTCTAGCATTTCATAGGCAGAGGCATCGGTTCCAACGGTTGAAGCGCCTTGATAAATAGCAGAGCCAGTAAGTGAAATGCCATTGGCCCCAAACCCAACACAGTTAGGCTGGGCATTGACGCTTGGAATAGCATCAAAGCTTATTTGGATATTGTGTGACCGAATGAAATTGGGGTTTTTATCATATCCATAGGCGACTGTGCCACGCTCAATAGGGAAGGTGCCGGTCGCTGTTGTTGGCAGGTTGTTTCCGGTGATGAGGCGTTTTCCTTGGCCATCAAGCGTCACGCTGAACTCACTGGAAAAATAACTTTCACCCTCAACTTGCGGTTTAAGAATATAGTTCCAGGTACCATCTGCATTGGTCCAGTCGTCGGAAGGCGCTGCTCCAGCACCATCTGCAGGAAGCCGACAAAGCCAGAGTTTACCGACTTCAGGCGTATCATCGCCATTTATCCGCTGCAGAATAAGCGGGTCACCAATGGGAAGATGGGTTAAGTCGGCATTCACCTTGCTGTCGTTACAAGTGACGGTAACATCGGCGATATTGGAACTCATGGTGCCGGAGCCATTATTAATGTTACAGGTGTGATTTTCGGGTAGGGTAATTAACTGGATATTATACGCAGCGCTTTCGCTCACGGTTTCTGTGAATGCAAATCTTGTTGCACCAGCAGAAATTGCTAAGGTTTCATTACCATTAAAAAGGCTCAAGCCATCGGCGTGAAGCCCTGAAATTTCGCCCGCTAATATCAATTCACCAGTTGCATCCTTGTTTGAAGATAACAACTCTTCCCAGCCAACGCGTTCAGCGCGGTAGATCTTGTTATTGTTAACATGTAATTCCCAAACAACTTGCGATGGATTAGCGGCGGTCACTTCAACCAAATAAGCATTGTCATTACTGCCTGGTCCTCCAGCCGTGATCAGAATATTACCATTGGGCAGTTCATCAACATCCCCTAAAGATTGAGTATACTTATCAACAATATGCTCCCAAACTTGGGTTGCTGTCTTGGTATCAGCATTAACCCGGTACTTAACGGCACGGCTGTTATTCTGCGAACCCGCTAACTCAGCTTCGTTACGATTATCAAAAATCAGATATTCTCCGTTGGCGGTTTGCATCGGCGCGTGTTGCGCTGACATCCAACTGCCTTGTTCTAGACTGATAAATTTGTCCTGTAACGACTGTTTTTGAGTGCCTTCAGCGCTGCCAAGGATCCAGTTAATATCGCCACTCTCGTGATTAATATTGACGACCCAGCTTTGAGATCGTAAGGAGAGTAACAGCGAACCATCGTCTTGCTGCTGTATTGCATTGGAATGTGTCCACTCCATTGCACCATCAACGACACGTGTCGATAATGCTCCGGTGAAACGTTCGGTATCGAGATGGTCGAAGCTCGACCATTGCCATACTAAGGTTCCTGAAGGGTTATATTCCTCGATACGATCACCTTTTAGTGAGTTGCCATTAACATCTTCAAATTCGTTAACCAACACCACAATATTGCCATTATCTAAAATGGTTGCTTCGTGATGGTAGGTAGGGAGTGGGTAAGAGGATAAAATATTACCTTCTATGTCTATTACCCACACTTCGCGCCTCAGCATTAACATTATTTTGCCATCGCCAAGGTATTTGATGGCAGGAGAACTCGCTAACATAGGAACATCAGTGTTGTGTAAATACCAAACAACTTGACCTGCTTCATCTACGCCAATAAAACGGGCATCTGTATCAGCAACTGAAAAAAAGGTAACGCCTGGATAGCTATTATCACTGCTAGTTTTTAATTGAATATCAGGCAAGCTAAAGGGGAGGCTGGGCGTGGTGTAAGCTTTTGGTTCGCTGGTTGTTACTTTGCCGGATTGACTGGTGATCACCGCGGTGAATTGGTAGTTGGTTTCAGGCCTTAACCCAACCACGGTTAAATCATGGGTTAGTGCAGCTGCAGACTTTGAGGTTGCTCGGCTTGGTGTATCTACCGACTCAAATTGAATGGACACCTCAGTGACTTCACTTGTAGTCACATTTGCATTAACCATTAGCACATTGCTGTCGTGAGCACTGATACTAAAGTCAAAATCAACAGTAGTTCCATCACTATTAGCCTTCGTAGCAGTGATTGTCACCACATCGGCAGGACTATTAACCTTGCCATCATTCACAACCAGTGAAATATTATAGCTACCATCAAGATCGCTAGTGAAACTTGGACTCACGCTACTGGAACTACTCAATGTTGCGCCGCTACCGCTTGGTATACTCGTTAGCATCCATTGGTAAGTCAGTGAGTCGTTATCAGGATCTGAACTACGGTTTCCATTGAGGGAGACAAGGCTACCCGTAGTGATATTTAGGTTGTCCCCAGCGTCTGCGATAGGCGCACGATTTGTGCTCCCCGTATCAGGGCTAGGATCATTGGTAGTCTCAGCGCCTCCTCCGCAACCAGATAGTAAACTCAAACTAGTAACTAAAATGGGTACTAATATTCGATGATTAACGTTCATTTGACACTCCTTTTTTATCATTAGTACATAGTCCACCTAGTTCTGCATTTACCTTTACTCAGCTTTATTTATCTTTACTCACCTTTACTCCTTTAAGATGTCTGAATAATGATGAACTCAGCGATTGCGATACTGACCCGAGTGATGTCGGAATTTAGTGGGGTGAATTTAGTGGGGTCAGTGTAAAAGATAAGTTAACCCATTATCTTTTATCTTGTTTGGTACAGCTTTCCCATAGCCATCAATGAAACTAAATCGAAGAAACAAAAATTCAGGTGCAGATGAGCCAGCGAGTATCAAAAACAGGGACGTTTTTGTTAAGCCCACATGGAGGTGCTTGCGGCGTCTCGCTGGATTATCTGCACTAAGGCCTGCGGTAGGCAATAAGTACCAATGAAGTATTGGGCTAAGTGAATCAACCAAACGTGAATTAAGGTATTGTCGAGTCAGGGTAAACATTTATCGCAGATGATTGTAGTGCCATTCTGCTTCTGGTTATTTCCGCAGGTTACGGTGTTATCTTTAACTCATTCATTGAATTATAGCTGTACATAAAATGGGTAAAGAAACAAACAAAAATGGCTACCTCAGGTAGCCATTTTTATTGGGTAAAACTTACTGGATGAAGCTAAATCATCGCAGTTTAACTTGAGTTACTTAGCGTCAAAAGTGAACGACTGCCCCGCTAATGCGGCTTCGTACATTAAGCCACCTTTTGCTGCGGTGAAGATAGCCATATTATTGATGTAAACAGCATTTGCCGCATGGTTACTGCCAGCTTGTCCTGCGCTTGCTGAGTTACCTGTAGTACCGACTTGAGCGCTGGCACCGACGTTAATTGCTACCGCAGAGGCCTGGGCGCTAAACTCAAAACTGCCGCTGGTGAAGTCATTATAGGCTTGGGCATTTTTGAAGAAGATGATTTCGCTATAGGCTTGACCACCTAATTGAAAACCAATCGATATTTGCGTTAAGCTTGAGTCGCCAGTGTGCATGCCTCCTTTATAAACGCGGCCTTTACCATATGCAGCGCCGATACCAATGCCACCTTTTCCTACCGTGGGGAAAAGCGCGTAACCATATGCGGTATTAAAAAATGCTTGGGTTTCAGTCGCTTTTTTGAAATTAGTAATAGCATCGGTATAACTTGATTCATCAGCATAACTTACAGGGCTTAATAACAAAGATAAGCTAACCATAGTTGCACTGAACAGGGTGAGTAAACGTGTCATAAATACCTCAATAGGGTGCATTTGTGTCGTAATAATATGAGTAAGCTAACATACTGAGCATACTCAATACCGTGAAAAATGAATATTAATTAAGCCAAGCTACTCTTATTTTAACTATTTACCCGCTTTATCGACTTATTATTTATCCAGTACATAATATTCAAACCACTTTTTGTCCCACTCCATTTTGGCTTTGCGGTGCTTATAAAGGTTAAGTCCGTGCCCCTCGTCAGGATAAACAATCATCTCTACAGGGACATTTAAGTAGTGTTTTAAACTGCGATAAAGCCCTTGGGCATGGCCAACCGGAACACGTTGGTCGTGTTCGCCGATATGAATAAGCGTAGGGGTGTTAATTTTATCTGCATAAGTTAAAGATGAGGCTTTATCATAAGCGTCTGGCTGCGCCCAAGGCAGTCCTTGCATAAAGTTAATCACATGACCTGGAGTGTCTTCTTGCATCCACTGTAAACGCTGGTCGAACACACCAGCACCTGAACTAGCCGCTTTGAAGCGATTAGTGGTACTGATTAACGCATTAGTCAGGTAGCCGCCATTACTCCAACCCATTACCGCCATTTTCTCGCCATCAACAATGCCATCAGTAATTAACTTATCGACACCGGCCATAATATCTGCCACCTCGATTTGATGCTCTTTACCGACAAGATCGGTTAAAAACTTATCGCCATAGCCAGTAGAGCCGCGATAATTAGGCGATAGCAGAGCCCAACCACTAGCTGGAAATGTTGCACGCCCATATGAGCGATGCTGCAATGAATAAGATGTGGCAGCGGTAGGGCCGCCATGAATTTGTACCACTAAAGGTAATTTCCCCTGGGATTTTTTATAGCCGTAGGGCAGTTCTAAAATACCTTCAACAGTTGCCCCATCGGGTGCTTGCCAGGTGACTACTGATATTTGCGGTAACTGCCAGCTATCGACTTGCGGATTGATATTGGTTAAGCGTTTAAATTGGCTGCGCTTATAGTCGGCGTCGGCGATAAATAAGTCATGGAAATGGGTCAGGCTATTATGGCTAAATACCACTTGTTTACCTGATACGCCAAAACTGTAGCTGCCTACCACAGTATCACCGGCTAACACGCTACGTGTATCGCCTACTTTTCCTTGGTTTATTTGGCTGCAGAATAATTGCGTGCGTGCCGATTGTGCGCCGAGATAACATAACTCATTACTTTTGGGGCGCCATTGAATATCGCCACCTTGAAAGGTAGTTTTGCCTATTGGCTTAAGCTCAATGGTTGGCGTATTTGCTTGGGTATTGACCACAAATAATTTGCCAGGATAACCATCAAAATCGATTCTAAAAGCCAGTTGCTGGTTATCTTGATGCCAATCTAAACCCAATAACCAACCATAAGGCGAAGGTGCTTGTTGGCGCCATTGTTTATCATCTATGACTTTATTACTGGCGGTTTTAACATCAAAAATTTCAATGTTAGACCAACCTTCATAATAAACCAGTTCATTGTCGCTGGTGGTAATACGGGCGATTTTACTGCCGCTATCATTAACATTGAATTGCCAAACCACTTTGTCATCATCTAGCACTGTTTTCTGTTTGAAGTTAGTGAGATCAAGCACCTTCAATGGATTAGTGTCGCGTTTACCATGGGCATACTTAGGCGCAGAATAATTGGCGCGCATCTCTGCCCATTGATCAGTATCTGTGGATTTTTTATTGGCTAAAAAATAAAGAGATTTACTGTCAGCACTTAATTGGAATGCGTTGACCCCCAATTCTTCTTTGGTCATAGGCTGAATAGCTAGGTTAGCTAATGTGATGCGAAAAACTTGGTTTTTGCCGTTAAACGGCGCTTTGGCATTGTCTTTTTTATCGGCAGAGATAAAGTAAATAAACTCGCCATCATGGCTCCATACTGGGCTTGATTCATTGTCGTGGGTAAAGGTTAGGCGTTGGCTTTTTTTATCTTGGGTGTTAATCAGCCATAGATCAGATTGGGCTTTATCTAGCGCTTCGTCCCAACGGCTTTCCAACCAAACGGCTTGCTTGGCATTAGGGCTAATCGCCACATCTTGCATTTGACCAATGTCGAAAAAATCATCAATGGTAATCGCGTGAGTGCGAGGAGTGGTTGCGGGTGCAGCCTGTGCATCAATAGCCAAAGGGCTTGAAAGCATTATTGCCATCACGCTGATGTAAGAATAAATACGCATGGTATTCCTTTAAGTTGTCGAGTCTTTGTGTTTATCGGTACCATCGTCAGCGATGACATCTTGCAGATAACTGAGTTCATCAGCATCTAAAACTTGTTGGTTATTCACTGTATTGTTTGAATCTGATTGTATCGCGCGGCGGCTGAAGTAGGCGGTGCGAGTGACTTGATGCAAGCCATAAAAAGCCAGAATATACATAGTCACTAATAAACTTAAGCGGGTTATGGCTTGGGGTAAAATAGAAACCATACTGCCTGAGTAAAAAGGTAAATAGACAATAGTTAACCGCACTAACCAATTTATTAGCATGCCAAGAGCCAAAATAGTAATCCAACGAAGGCGTATGTCATTGAGTAATGGGTCGCTGTTGTTGCTGTTGTTGTTTTGTTGGTTTGTTTGCCGCAACAGGCGATAAATCATTGTAAAATAAAAACCAGTTTGAATTATCATCAAACCCGGCAGAATAAGCACAAAAGCATTGATATGGCTTAATTCTGCTAGCGAATGTATTGCCGTATTACTGGCTTGTAGATTAATGCCTAAGCCAAAAAATATCGCCGAGCAGGTTAGTATCGCCGCTAACATTGCAGCCATAAAATGTTTGAAAAAATTAGCCTGGTAATTATCGCCATGTAAACTTTGTTTACTGTAAATATACAGCAAAGGCATCAATAGAAAATAAATCGGGTAACACAGTGTCAGCAATAGGTGGATGGGTATTGGACTGGACTCTTGAGTGAATAATCCGGTAAGAAAATAGAACCCAATTAACCCTAAGATACCCGCAAGTGATTGGTTATCCGTTGTTTGACCTTGATAACTATAACGAATAAACAACGCTACCCCTAAGCAATGAACACCGCCTAGTAAAGATAGCCACCAATAGGCCTGGATAAAAAAAGTTTGATAGTCTGTCATTATCACTCTCAGAGTTGAAAGTGAATGTTACCCCAAAATATCCCATAGGGGGTAATAAACCTCGTTGGTTAGCCCAATTTTCGTTGGTGGCGATTACTAACACCTTCAGGTGGTTTACCTGGCCCAGGCTTACGTTCAGCCAGTAAATGTTTTATTGCCATTATTGGGTGTGGGATTAACATTCTAGGGCCGGCAAATATCATTATTTCACGTGCTTTTTGTTTCATATGAGGCTTGTAACAATGCACCGGGCATTTATTGCAGGTGGGTTTGGCTTGACCATATGGGCAGCGGTCAAGGCGGATTTCTGCATACGCTAAAAAGTCGCCACAAGACTGGCAGACCCCTTCGCTTGGTTTTAAAGGGTGATGTGCTTTACAGTATATCTCGACCATCGCGGTCATGGTGCGAAATTCATACAGTAACTTGCCTGAGAGTAACTCAGAAACGGCCATCGCTATACCTTAGTGTTTTGCTCAACCATTGACAGTGTAGGGCGCTCAATAAGGTGACACAAGTCTACAAGTGCAAGCCGTGACATGTGGCAAATAAATGGCAAAATTGCCTGGCTAATCACAAAAAGTGCGTTGTTCAGCACAAACTCAACGCTTTGTTACAGTTAAATCGCTTAAATACTTGATTTGTTGATAGTGATTAGATTATTAATAACACTGTGTGCTCAAAAAAACAGCGTTGTTTTTCGATAGGCATTAGCCATATTGTAGTGAGTACAACAAACCATACGCGGTAAAGCGCGTTTAAACAGGATGATATTGAATGAAAGTGATCATAGTCATTATTCTTGTGGCGATTGGGGTGTATTTATTTAATCGTGCCAAGGCGACAGCGCAACAAGAAACATCTGAGAATGAATCATCAAAGCCGTTGAACCGTACTGAAGCTGAAATTAGTGCGCTTGATGAGGCCGACATAGTCGAATCTAAAGCTGTTGACCTTACAGTGGTGGAGGTGGTTGATTCGCTGCCAGAGCCAGAGCCAGAGCCAGAGCCAGAGCCAGAGCCAGAGCCAGAGCCAGAGCCAGAGCCAGAGCCAGAGCCAGAGCCAGAGCCAGAGCCAGTTAAAGGGCTTTTGTTGCCTAAAACCGGAGCCTGGGCAAGTGATACATTTAAACAGTTAGTTGACCTAGCTAATAATACCGAGGGTAAACAGGGGCAATTTGACGCAATAACCAATGTCATAGGGCATAGTTATAAAATGCGTAAACAAGCCGATTACTGTCAGTATGGTGCTAAGTTGCAACAGGACTATTTGGGGTTATTTGATAAACTATATCAGCAGGACAAGTCACCATTTGTTGATGAAAAAGCCGCAGGCCATTTGCATCTAGCAACATTGCTTAATGATGTAGGTCAGTTTGACCAAGCCATATCAATTTGCCAGCATGCACTTACGCATCAATTATCAGATGGCACCATAACGGGTTTTGAAGGGCGACTAGTGCGCATTGAGAAAGCCAAATTAAAAACTTAGCCGCAATAAAACGGTTGCGGTTACAGCGGTGCACAAAGTTGGCTTGAGCTTTTGCGGCCAGCTCGCAAAAGGCAAACAGACTCTGGTAATTTCGAGTATCATGTTGCTCACTGAAGTAAAAAGCGGACATCAGTCCGCTTTTTTTATGCATTTTCATTATCATTATGGATTCAATCACTTCACTGATTAATTTACTCCATAAAGTGACCCTAGGGATTTATATGACCATCAATCTACTGAATAAACTTACCGCGTTAACGCTTATGCTCAGTATGTTTTTACTGGGTGGTTGTATTCGAACCCCTGAATGGACGTTATTTTATTTTGCGGATGCCACCGATAAAACCGATCTTACCTTAAAGCATGATGTTATTAATGGTTATTACGACACGCTTGAGCAATGCCAAGCGAAAGGTTCAGGTCTGCTGCGTATTCAAGGCATATCGATGACAGAAAATGTTGATTTTATTTGTGGTCAACAATGCCAAACGTTAGATGATAATCAAGTAGATTGTCAGCAATCTGTTAGTGACAAAGACTTTTTGAAGCAGTTGTAGTTAGGCACCATTGTCAGGTGCAGCAATTGTTGTTAACAGAGATTGTAATAAGGGTTTCATCATGCGCTTTAAGCAGGATTTTTTTGAACAATTAGAAGGTTTTTATAGTCAGGTATATCCGCAAGCCATTTCTAACCCGCATTGGTTAGGGTGGAGCGATGACGCCGCCGCATTAATTGGTTTAGATAAACCCAATGATGAATTATTGATGCAGCTTTCGGCTAATCATGCCGCAGAAGGCGCCACTTATTATGCTCAAGTGTATAGTGGCCATCAATTTGGTGGTTACACGTCGCAACTAGGTGACGGGCGCTCGATTATTTTAGGTGAGGCTATTGGCCCAGATCATGCCTGGGACGTGGCATTAAAAGGCGGCGGGCCAACACCTTATTCACGCATGGGTGATGGCCGTGCGGTAATGCGATCAGCGGTGCGAGAGTTTCTTGTGTCTGAATCTTTAGCGGCATTGAATGTGCCGACATCTCGTGCTTTAGCTGTTATTGGCTCTGATTTACCAGTGTGGCGCGAAGGTCAAGAAACCGCTGCAATTACAGTTAGGCTGGCTAAAACTCATATTCGCTTTGGTCATTTTGAGTATTTCAGTTATACCGGTAAAGGCGATAACACCAAGCTAACACAGCTGGTGGACTTTACTATTAAGCAGCATTTCCCCCATTTATCGACAGACAACGCCGGCTATGTGCAGTGGTTCAGTGAGGTGGTTGCCGCGACCGCTAAAATGGTTGCCCATTGGCAAAGTGTTGGTTTTGCCCATGGTGTTCTCAACACCGACAATATGTCGATTTTAGGCGACAGTTTCGATTTTGGCCCCTTTTCATTTTTAGACACGTTCAAAGAAGATTTTGTCTGTAATCATTCGGATCATGAAGGTCGTTATGCATTTGGTCAACAACCAGGTGTGTGTTTCTGGAATTTACAACGGCTTGCCCAGGCACTGACACCGCTGATAGCGTCTGATGATTTAGTCCAGGCATTGAATCAATACCAGCGCCATTTAATCGATCATTATTTATTACTGATGGGTAATAAATTAGGCTTACCTATATTTGAGTTCACTCAGGGGCAGTCAAGTGATGCCGCTAAAACTGAGCAGCAACAACAAGACTTGCAGTTAGTGGATAAGTTCACCTCTTTACTTGAAGCCAATCAATTAGATTACACTAACAGTTTACGTCGCTTTGGTGAGTTAGACTTAAACAGTCAACATGCCAGTTTACGTGATGATATGATTGATTTAGCTAAGTTTGATCAATGGTTTGCAGCTTACCAGCAACGTGTTGGTAAAGTGGATGATGTCGTCAATTGGCAGCAGGCGAGAAACGCCGCTAATCCAAAGTATATTTTGCGTAACTACCTAGCCCAAGAAGCCATTATTGCCATTGAAGAAAATGGCGATAACACTAAGCTAGTGCAATTACATCAGTTATTACGTCAGCCCTTTGCCGAGCAACCAGAAATGGCAGACTTTGCTAAACGTCCACCCGACTGGGGACAGGGCTTAATTATGTCGTGCAGTAGTTAATTGAGAAGTGAAATGAACATAGAGTCAGCCACGTTAGACCACGAAAATTTAAGTTTATTAATTAGTGCTAACATTAATTTTGAGCAATTTGCCGATTTTGCCGAACCATTAGCAGCGGCATTAGATTGCCAGATCCGTGAGCGTCAGTGGGGCGCTGATCGTCATCAATGGCTATTGGATTTTGAAGGCAGTCAGTTATGGCTGCATTATGAGTTTTATGGTGACATTTGCTGGCTAAGCACCGAACGCCAAGATGAGTTCGACGTGCTAGTGTATTTACATCGCTTACTACAGCCCTATATTCAGTCTTAATGACTAACCTAATGCGATCAGAAAACAACAATAAGCGAATAATATGAGTGAACAAGCTACAGAATTTCATTACCAAGCGTTAACACCTGATTTAATTCTTGATGCCATTGAAAGTATCGGCATTTATCCTGAAACAGGCTTACTAGCATTAAACAGTTATGAAAATCGGGTATATCAGTTCCGTTGTGATGACGCCAAACGTTATGTGGTGAAGTTTTATCGCCCTAATCGTTGGACCGATGAACAAATTCAAGAAGAACATGACTACTCACTCGAACTGGCTGAAAACGAAGTGCCTGTTGCTGCGCCACTGATCATAAATGGCCAGTCGCTACACCATTATAAAGGCTTTCGCATGGCGTTATTTGACTCCATTGGTGGGCGTGCATTTGAGGTCGATAATCTTGAACAGTTAGAGGCTGTAGGGCGCTTTATTGGCCGCATTCATCAATATGCTACTAGGCAGCCATTTGTGCACCGTGAAGTGCTAAATCCGCAAATTTTAGGGGTTGAGCCGTTAAATTATTTACGTGAAAGCGGTATGGTAGCCCCTTCGATGGCCAACGCATTTTTTACTGTAGTAGAGCAAGTGCTGGACAAGACGATGACTATTTGGCAACGTCAGTCGTTTAGCCATATGCGTTTACACGGTGATTTACACCCAAGTAATATTCTATGGACACCCAGTGGCCCAGGATTTGTTGATTTAGATGATGCAAAACAAGGCCCCGCGGTGCAAGATATTTGGATGATGTTAACCGGTGATCGCCAACAACAAACATTGCAGCTGGATATTTTACTTGAGGGATACCAAGAGTTTGCTGATTTTGATACACGCCAGTTAAGTTTAATTGAGCCTTTACGGGCACTGAGAATGATCAATTACAACGCTTGGCTGGCTAAACGTTGGAAAGATCCGGCATTTCCAATGAACTTTCCATGGTTTGGGGATCTCAAATACTGGGAGCAACAAACACTGGCATTTAAAGAGCAATTGGCCGCATTAGATGAAGCGCCATTGAGCTTATTTTAAACACCCTACAGTGGTGAAGGTTAAATAAACTTCATTTTTACTGGTTGGTGTAAATTGTTACAAATACAATCGAGCTATGATTATGAATTTAATCAATACTGAAGGTAAGATGTCAGCATTGATTTATGGTCAACCCAATACATTACCAATATATGCGCTACGCAAAAGGAACTAAAATGAAAAAAGCATTATTAATGGCTGCAGCATTACTGTTTACACCATTGGCTGCAACAGCAGCAGATTACCAAGAAGGTGTGCATTACACTGTGATTAATGAAGGTCCTGGTTCTGCTAAGCCAGAAATTACCGAGTTTTTCTCATTTTTCTGTGGTCATTGTTATAACTTCTCTAAAACCGTTATTCCAAACATTAAAAAGACGTTACCTGAAGGGGTCGCGTTTAATCAGTCCCATGTCGAATTTATTGGCAGTGAAATGGGCGTAGAAATGTCGCGTGCTTTTGCGGTAGCTCACCAATTAAAAGTAGAAGACAAAGTTGAGCCTGCTTTGTTTGCCGCTATCCATGAAAAGAAGCAAAGCTTCGCCAGCTTAAATGATATTCGTTTATTGTTTATTGCCAATGGTGTTGAAGGTAAAGATTTTGATGCAGCAGCCAATTCATTTATGGTTAA
The DNA here is from genome assembly GCF_051164935.1 of Shewanella sp. HL-SH2. Classification (NCBI taxonomy): domain Bacteria; kingdom Pseudomonadati; phylum Pseudomonadota; class Gammaproteobacteria; order Alteromonadales; family Shewanellaceae; genus Shewanella; species Shewanella sp. HL-SH2. Next base: position 87,453 of record NZ_CP195035.1, on the reverse strand, counting down.
TGCGCAAATGTCTAAAATGAAACGTGATGCGACTAATGCTAAAATATCTGGTGTACCGTCATTAGTGGTTAACGGTAAATACCGTGTTGAGACTGGTTCAATCAAATCTTACGATGAGCTGTTAGATATCGCTTATTACTTAGCGCAAATGAATAAAAAATAGTTATTCATTATCCTAAAATAAAAAAGGGAGCTTAGGCTCCTTTTTTGTTGGGTCATGTAAAACATAAATAACAGGCAAAAAAAAACCGTACGCTTTAAAAGCTGTACGGTGCAGAGCTAAATAGCTCTGTATACCCTGAGTAACGTGAAAGATAATACCAGCACGTCAAAATATTGGCAAGTGACATTTTTTTGTCACTTGTGTTTTTCTGCCATGTGAATAAAGTTTCATCAAAAAAGTGTGTTCGGATGCAACTTTGCAGATGCATTGCGGTCAAATAACATGCTTATAGGATTTATAAGCATGTTAAGTCATGCTCTAGGGTTGTTTATTTAGGAAGATGTTTATTAAATCAAGCATCAGAGAATTAAAACATCTGTAATGAAATTATCTGGTTTGACAGTTATTGATGGTGTTAAGTGGCTTGAACCTAATTTAAGCATCAATTAAGGGTGCATTATTTATACTGGTTATGGTTCGGAGTGTATCTAGATAAAGCATTAATCTTGATAAACAGTAGGCTTCGAAAAGCGATTAACTTCAATAAAGAGTATTCCAGAGTAACTAGCTGATAACCAATTGCTACATAACTATTGGTTAGCTATAGAGTTACTCGTTAATAGTACCGACAAGGAGGCGATATGAGAATGTTCCCTGTTTATGCCCCTAAACTTATTGTTAAACACGCAAGAATTTTTTTCAGTGGCGTGATTTGGGTCAAAGATTTAGGTCGTTTAGAATTTAGCTGCGGAAGGTTTTTATTGCCGAAAAAAAGCCTACCACAGGTGAGGCAGGCTATTTTAGAATTAAATGCGCTAATTGAATCACAACATGATCAACCCGCGTAAATTTTAATATTTAATTAAATTTCGCTATTTAATAAACCAACAAGACCGTTGACCTTATCACTCCATGAGTTTAGGTCTTGTTCTAACTGTTGGTTTTTTTCTGATAGTGTTACATTCTTTTGCTTCTCTTCTTCAAGCTCCATTTTTAGTAGCTCAATGTTTTCAAGAGTTGCCTGGATTTTGGTTTCCAGTTGGGACAATAATTCAAGGCTCATGGGGAGTCCTAATGGTTTCTGGATGTAAACCTCATTCTAGCAGTGACAGCCCCCTGTGGAATAGTCTTAATCGCTAAGTGGGCAAAAAATAAACTAAATTTAATACTATTTTTACGTTTAAGCCTATCTTAGGTCAAACCTGTTCATATCACTCGATAAATTCAACTTAGATAGACCCATTGTTGCTAGCAAAAAAGCCAATGTTCATGATACTTTTTATATTCAATTAAATCATGATGGCGACAACAGCACGATGATCAACCGAATCGATGTCAATCAACGTATGAGCAGTATTGTTATACACAATAAAACCGTTTATTTATGCGGCCAAGTTGCAACCGATAAATTTGCTGATATCACCACTCAAACTCACACTATGTTAGCTGAGGTTGACGCCTTGCTTATTCAAGCCGGCAGTCAACGTGATCATATTCTGTCAGCCACAATCTACCTTAAAGATATGCAAGATTATGACGCCATGAATCATGTTTGGGACAATTGGCTACCCAAGGGCCATGCACCGGCTAGAGCCTGCGTTCAGGCGGCAATAGCAGAACCCGAATACCTGGTTGAAGTGTCAGTGATTGCCGCTGTGATGGCGTAAAAGATGGGATCTGTTTTAGCTGTAAAAAGCTTATTTGAAACAAAGTACTGATGCTTGTTACGTTGAATTGACGTAATCTGCGCAACAATAGAGACGGTAAACTTGACTTTATTTACCGCTCTCAATAGTCTTCAAGCTCAGTTTTTAAGGTGGTATGCAATGGATATAAAATATAATTTAAAACCCGCGTCAGAGCGCCGCACTGAGCAGTTTACTCCCGAAGGTAATGTTGGCTTTGGTAAGCTACGTACCGACCATATGTTTATGATGGATTATCGTGACGGCCAGTGGTGTGATCCTCGCATTGTACCTTATGGTCCTTTTGAAATGGCGCCAGGTGCGATGACCTTGCATTATGGGCAGTCTATTTTTGAGGGCGCTAAAGCCTTTATGCATCAAGATGGTGAAATTTACACTTTCCGTTTAAACAAAAATGCCGAGCGAATGAATCGTTCAGCGGATATAGTGTGTATTCCTAATATTGATGAGCAAACTCAATTAAATGCCATTAATAGCTTAATTGATGTTGATAGGAAGTGGTTTCCGATGCAAGACGGCGCATGTTTATACATTCGTCCGTTTATTTTTGCTACAGAAGACCGTTTATCAGTTAGTCCGAGTCAGCAATACACCTTCTGCGTTATTTTAAGTCCATCAGGTGCTTATTATGCCTCAGGTGTAAATGAAGGCATTCGCTTACTTATTACCACTAAGTTCCACCGTGCGGTATCAGGTGGTACTGGGGCATCGAAAGCCTCTGGTAACTACGCTGCATCATTACGTGCAGGTAAAGCGGCAGCTGAATATGGTGCAGCACAAGTGCTGTATCTGGATGCGAGTAATAAGCAAATCGAAGAAGTGGGTGCAATGAACCACTTCCATATTTTAAAAGATGGCACCGTGATTATTCCTCAGTTTACTGACACCATTTTAAAATCGATTACCTCGCAATCGATTCTTGAATTGGGTGCGTTACTGGGTTGTGAAGTACGTCAGGAAACCGTGATGTTAGATAAATTCATTGCCGATATAGAGTCGGGTGAAATTGTTGAAGCCGGTGGTTTTGGCACGGCTGCTGTGGTGTCGCCAGTGACCTCATATATTTTTGAAGATCACCGAATTGTGACGGTTGGTGATGGCAAAGTGGGCCCGAATATTAAAAAGATTTATCAAGTCTTTACCGATATTCAAAAAGGTAATATACAAGGCCCACAAGGCTGGGTGAAGCGTGTTGAAAAGGTTGCGCCTTAGGGCTTGATGATTACGCGCTACCTGAGTTAAATAATAAAATCCGATATCAGTGATGATGTCGGATTTTTTATTTATTCACGTTTCACTGCGTCAATACCGCTTTGGCCAAAGTTGCAAAATCGACGAGCTAACAATCGCATTTGTGAATTAGCATCACGATAGTGATGCTTTTTATAAGGCATAGTGGCACTCTATTTATTCTCTGAGTTTTCGGTTTAGTCAGAGTCTGTTAGGCTTGTTTTTTGGGACTTACCATAGAATGAATTAGGCTTATTTTAGTGTGATTTAAGAGGCAATTATGATTTTGATTACCGGTGCAAGCAGTGGGTTAGGGGCGGCATTAGCTAAATGTTACCTTGATGATAACGAACAGGTGATTATTTCTGGGCGTAATAAAACGCGCTTGAATGCCTTAGCACAAGGGACAAACATCTCCGTTATCAGTGCCGATTTAACCTCTGATACCAGTGTTTCAGCCCTTTTTGATCAGCTTGATCAGGCTCAACAAACTCAATTTAGATTAAACACGGTTATTCATTGTGCTGGCAGCGGCTACTTTGGCAACATTGATACCCAAGATGCGGATTCGATATTTAGCCTTATTCAAAACAATGTTACATCGGCCATTTTACTGGTGCGTGAATTAGTTAAACGCTACCGTCATCAAGCCGTCAATGTGGTGATAGTGATGTCTACAGCAGCATTAGCTGCTAAGGCTGGCGAATCCACTTATTGTGCAGCTAAATGGGCCGTACGCGGTTTTATTGAGTCAGTTAGATTAGAGCTAAAGGATTACCCAATGAAAATTATTGCGGTATATCCTGGGGGAATGGATACCGGCTTTTGGCCGACAAGTGGTAAAACCCTAGATACCTCTAGCTTTATGAGTGCGGATGAAGCCGCCAGTATGCTAAAACACGCGTTAGTGAGTACTCAGCATGGTTATGTTGCCGATATTACCATTAATCGAGGTTAGCCGGAGATAATAATTTGTTTAGAGTAATCGTTAGTTTTTCGGCGACCAAAAATCGTTTTCAGTACGCGAAGGCGTTAACGTGATTCTAGTGCCTCTATTCAAATAAGTGGTACAGGCAACGCGTAAAAGAGAGCTAAAATTATTGATTTCGCCGCGTTTAATAATGACTTCACGATAAATGCGGGTGAGAAATTCGGCGATAGACAAATCGGCTTCTTCAGCGATTTGCTGCACAATCTGCCAAAATACCGCTTCAAGTCGAATACTGGTCACCACACCGTCAATGCGAATAGAGCGGGTTTGTGATTCAAAGAGTTCAGGTTCTGCTCCAGAGTAGATTTCACACATATGATGATCCGTCACGTTGGCTTATTAGTGCCCATCGTGACGGATTATATTTGCTAATGCAATCCAAACTTTACACTTTAAGCGCTGATTATTAGCGAGTTAACAATAGATTAAATTGTGCTAACCAATCTGGATGTGCCGGCCAAGCTGGCGCGGTGACAAAGTTACCATCAGTAATGGCTTCGGTAACGGCTATCTCACAGTATTCACCACCGGCCTGTGTTACTTCAGGGGCGCAAGCTGGGTAAGCTGATATCTTTTTACCTTGAACTACATTGGCGGCCGTTAATAGCTGGGCACCATGACACACAGCCGCAATCGGTTTATGACTTGCTGCAAAAGCTTGTACTAACGCAATGACTTTTTTATCAAGACGAAGGTATTCCGGCGCGCGGCCACCTGGGATAAGCAAGGCATCGAATTGAGGTTCGAAAATGTCATTGAAATCGCCATTTAATGCGAATAAATGCCCAGGTTTTTCGGTGTAGGTTTGATCGCCTTCAAAATCATGGATAGCGGTTTTAATGGTGTCACCTGCAGATTTATTTGGGCACACAACAGTGACTTGATGCCCCACCATTTGTAATGCTTGAAACGGCACCATTAGCTCGTAATCTTCAACAAAATCGCCTGCAATAATAAGTACTTTAGCCATAATAAACCTCCTGTTAAATTGATATTCCTTTGCAACTTTACTCGGTTAAAAATCAGGGTGGTAGTAACCCAATACTACAAGGTGAGAGGGAAGGTTTGCAGAGTGGATATTGTTTAATTCAGCAGTCTTTTTGCCGAAAAGAATAAAAAAAAGTAGCACTGAGCTATGTCAGTGCTACTTTTCTCTCAACATTATTTTTAACCAGCAGCATATTTAATCAATATTAGTTACAGTGACATCGACGCGCGTTAGAAAAACCCTAACGGATTAATATCGTAACTGACCAATAAATTCTTAGTTTGTTGATAGTGATTTAACGCCACTTTATGGGTTTCTCGACCAACACCCGATTTTTTGTAACCCCCAAATGCAGCGTGGGCAGGGTACATATGATAACAATTGGTCCATACTCGGCCTGCTTCAATCTTACGTCCCATGCGATAAGCTAAATTCATATCACGGGTCCACACGCCTGCGCCTAAACCGTATTCAGAGTTATTCGCCAGTGCCAATGCTTCAGCTTCATCTTTAAACGTGGTTACCGAAATCACCGGGCCAAAAATTTCTTCTTGGAACACCCGCATATTATTAGTGCCTTTTAGCAAGGTTGGCTGAATATAAAACCCTTTTTGGTAGTCGCCATCAATCGCTTCTATGTCACCGCCCAGCAAGACTTCTGCACCTTCATCTTTGCCAATAGCAATATAGCTCATAATCTTATCGAACTGTTCTTGGGAGGCCTGAGCACCAACCATGGTTTCAGTATCGAGTGGATTACCGCGTTTAATCGCTTTGGAACGTTCAATGATTTTGGCAATAAATTGCGGGTAAATATCTTCTTGGATCAACAATCTTGACGGGCAAGTACACACTTCACCTTGATTGAAAAATGCCAGTACCGCGCCTTCAATGCATTTGCTTAGGTACGCATCTTCAAAATCAAATACATCTTTAAAGAAGACATTGGGGGATTTACCGCCTAGCTCAACGGTTGAGGGGATAATATTTTCTGCGGCGCACTTCATAATATGTGAGCCAATAGGCGTTGAGCCGGTAAAGGCTATCTTAGCAATACGTTTGCTGGTGGCCAGCGCTTGGCCTGCCTCAGCGCCATAACCATTGACAATATTGAGTACACCAGCAGGCAATAAGTCACCCACCAGTTCCATTAACACTAAAATAGACGCTGGGGTTTGCTCTGCTGGTTTTAACACCACGCAATTTCCTGCTGCTAATGCGGGAGCTAATTTCCAGGCGGCCATTAATATCGGGAAATTCCACGGAATAATCTGGCCCACAACCCCTAAAGGTTCATGAATATGGTAAGACACAGTATTGGCGTCAATTTCAGCCGCACTGCCTTCTTGTGCTCTTAAACAACCTGCAAAGTAGCGAAAATGGTCAACCGCGAGGGGAATATCTGCATTTAATGTTTCACGCACAGCTTTGCCGTTGTCCCAGGTTTCAGCAACAGATAATAAGGTTAAGTTAGCTTCCATACGGTCAGCTATTTTGAGTAATATATTCGAACGCTCAGCGGCTGAGGTAGCTCCCCACGACGCTTTTGCTCTGTGAGCAGCATCTAAAGCCAAATCGATATCGTGTTGATCAGAGCGCGGAATTTGGCAGAAAACTTGGCCATTAACTGGGCTGATGTTATCAAAGTATTTGCCATTTACCGGTTCGACCCATTGGCCACCAATATAGTTTTGATAAATCGATTTGAAGGTTATCACTGAGCCTGTTTCACCGGGTGCTGCGTAAATCATAATACTTTCCTCTAATTGTATTTGTTGGATTACTAATTAACCTAGAACAGTTATAGGAAAGTTTACTATTCTGAAAATCCATAGCTGTTGACTCACAGTACAAATAATTATCTGACCTGTGTTTTATGCGTTGCGCCAATAGTAAGGATTGTTGTACGGAATTGTCGTATGGGGTTGATAAGCGGGATTGTTATATCGAATAGATGTAACCCTGCAATAGGTGGCAGACATGATAAATGGATTTTTACAGCAAAAGCGCGCAGCGCCTCAAGTGCTGGTTGAGAATAAAATTAGCTTTGCAGGGCCAGAGGTAGAGCTGAGTATTTATGATACGTTTGAGCAAGCGTCCCGCGTAGCGTTGAAGTCAGATCAATTATTGTTTTGCGGCATGGTAACTGGCAAAAAAGTGATGCATTCGGTTGATGATTATGAGGCGGCTTTTTATCCCCATGAGTCTTTTATTATGGCGCCAAATCAGGCGGTAGAAATAGACTTTCCTGAGGCTAAAATTCATCAACCGACAACCTGTTTAGCAATAGAAATTTCGACTGACCGTGTGCAAACAATTGCCAATCAACTGCAAATGCGTACACCTATTAATAAAAGTTATGGTGATTGGCAATATCAGCAATCCTTAGTACACACCCATCATAACGAGCAAACCCAAGCTTTGCTTGAGCGCATGGTGCATATTTTTACTGAAAACGAAGTCGACAGAAATTGTTTAATTGATTTAGCCATTTCAGAATTGGTGATTCGTTTGTTACGTTTTCAAACTCGGGATTTTTTGTTGTGCCACAGTGAGAAAGACCCTGAGTTTAATGGGCTTAACTCGGCGTTGCAGTATATTAAAAGTCACTTAAATGAAGCACTTAATATCGATGCCTTATGTCGCCAGGCTTGTATGAGCCGGAGCAAATTTTTTCATCAATTTAAAATCCATTTTGGCTGCACGCCAATGGCGTTTCAGCAACAGATACGCATGAAACAGGCGGCCAAATTAATTGCCCAGGGGCAGCAAATTACTCAGGTGTGTTTTTCGCTGGGGTATCACAGTGCAAGTCATTTCAGCCGCTTGTTTAAACAGTGTTATGGCATAAGCCCCAGTGACTACAAGCTGCGTCACTTAAACAGTTAACCAAATCATCTCTTGTGTATGGTTGCTTAGCTGTTGTAATCGTTTTCAGCGGCTAACAGCGCCAGTGCTTTTAAGGTTAAGGTTTCAGAGTAGGCATTTATTTTAGGATGCTCTGGGCTCCAGCCTTTAATAAAACGATGAAAGTCAGCCCAGGCAATGGCGTATAGCGGTCGCCATGTGCTTTCGAGTTGTGCTGAATTGATAGCAGGGTGGTAGTGCGCAACGCTGGTGGTTAATTGCTTGAAATAAAAATCAAGATACTGATCTACGGCTTGCTCTATGCTCGCTGTGGGTTGATTAAATACCATCACACTACTGAGTAAATAGGCCACATCTTTCATGCCGCAGCCTTTGCCAATGTATTGAAAATCGACCGCAGCCGCCTTAGTTGAGTCAGGGGTAAAACAAAAGTTGGCTAGCTTTGCATCTCCGTGTACTAAGGTTTTAAACGGGCAATTATTAAGGATGCTATCTAACGAAGCAGCCGCATTTTTGAGTTTATCATCTTGTAATACCTCAAGTTCATCTGGCCTTGTCGCTAAGTGCCAGTATGTGCCAATCGGCCATAATCCCTCGCCAGTATGCTGCATAAATCGGCCATGAAAATGAGCCAGCCAGGTTAAACAGGCCTGAATAACCGATTGTGTTGGTTGGGGGTTAACACGATTGAAACCGAGTACGGCTAAATCTTCTAAAATGAGCAGTGTCTCGTGGTCAGTTGTTTCAATCCATAGACATTTTGGTAGACAAGAATCAGCCGTACAGAGATTGGCGTAATGCAGATACCAATAACTTTCTATTTGATACGATTGGAGTTTCCGCTGGTGTGATAAATCAGTGGCCCAGCCTCTGGGATGAGTTTTGGGCTGTGGGAATTGAATATGTTTAACAATGACCGATGCACAGTGATAACCCGTCAAATAGACTCTAACAAGCTCACCATAACCGCCCCAAAGTGATTGAATCGTGTCAACATGGGAGACGCTTTGCGCGCCAAGGGTGTTAACGATTTTTGCTAACTGTTGTGATTGCATATTACTTTGGCATAACCGGGCGGGATAAATCAAACCGATTATCTTCGGTAACTGTGTAATACGCGGTTGGGCCGCCTGCTCTCATAACGGGTTCAGCGAGTGTGGTTTGATAGATACCATTGTCATCAATCAGGTGATTGGCGATATGCACCGCAATGACTTCACCAAGCACTAGCCAGGTATCAATATCTTGGCCATTGGCATCTTTTAATTGAATGCATTGGGTTAACTTGCATTCAAAGTTCACCGGACTTTCCGCCACTCTGTCTACCCCAATCAATTTACTCGGTGCAGGGGTTAAGCCCGCAAAGGCAAACTCATCTTCACCGTGGGGTAAAGCCGCCGATGTTTGATTCATTTTTTCAGCTAATTCACGGGTGGTTAAGTTCCACACAAATTCGCCGGTTTCTACAATATTGGCCACGCTGTCTTTCCAAGCTGTGCTGGCAAAACCGATAATGGGCGGGGTGTAATTGAAACAGTTAAAAAAGCTATAGGGCGCAAGATTGCGTTGGCCTTTGCCATTGCGTGATGAAATCCAGCCTATTGGGCGTGGACTGATAATGGCATTAAGCGGATCGTGGGCTAACCCATGGCCTTCACTCGGTTGATAAAAATAGCGATCGTCTTGAGCCATTAGTCAGTTCCTTATTGTGATGAATGTTTGTTTTTTGAACATTTATGATCCAGCTCCCGCCTTTTTGTTGCGAACAGCCTAATATTAAATCATCAGAGTGATATCTAGCATACAAATTGGAGATTAGCATGCAAATGACATTGCGATTTTTAGGCGCGACACAAGAGGTTACTGGATCTTGTCATCTAATTACAGTTAACCAGCAATCTATATTACTTGATTGTGGATTAATTCAAGGTGGCAAGGCGGATGAGCTGCGTAACCGTGATCCATTTGATTTTCGGCCTGATCTTATTAGTGCCGTGGTATTAAGTCATGCCCATATTGATCATTCAGGTCGCTTACCGCTATTAGCAAAGCAAGGGTTTACTGGCCCAATTTATACCCATAAAGCCTCGGCAGAGCTGTGCGCTATTATGTTAAAAGATGCCGCTATGCTGCAAGAGCGAGACACCGAGCGGCAAAATAAAAAACGTGCCAAAAATGACTTAACACCGCTTGAGCCTTTGTTCACCCAGGACGATGTTGAACAGGTCTTAACCCAGTTTGTTGCCCTAGAATACGGCCAACGTTTTGCGGTAACAGACGATATCGAAGCGACGCTATCCGATGCGGGTCATATTTTAGGTTCTGCGGTAGTCGAGCTTTGGTTGGGGCAGCAACCTGAGCAAAAAAAGCTGGTGTTCAGCGGGGATCTTGGCCGTGAAGGCATGCCAATTCTGTCAGACCCCACCATGATAGAACATGCAGACTTAGTTATGATGGAAAGCACCTACGGCAACCGTCAGCATCGAAGCTGGCAAGATACCCTGACAGAGCTTAAAGGCATCTTTGCCACTACCATTCATAAAAGCCGTGGCAATATTTTACTGCCAGCTTTTTCAGTGGGACGGGCGCAAGAATTACTGTATTTATTCCATATTTATGCCAAAGAATGGGATTTATCGCGCTGGCGAATTTGTCTTGATAGTCCGATGGCAATTAAAGCAACCCAGGTTTATGTGAATAACTATCCATTGATGGATGAAGACTTTAAGCGTTTTACTCGTTTATCGCCTGGGCAACATCCCTTATTATCTACCGCCGAATTTACTAGCAGCACAGAAGAGTCAATCGAGCTTAATGATATACATGAAGGGCTAATTATTATTGCCGGTAGTGGCATGTGTAATGGCGGTCGCATTCGTAACCATCTAGCCCATAACCTTGCGCGCAAGGGCACCGATATTATTATCTGTGGCTATCAAGCTTTAGGTACTCCAGGGCGTCTGCTCGTCGATGGGGCTAAAGAGCTAACTATTCACGGTCAAAGTATAAAAGTGGATGCCAAAATTCATACTATTGGTGGGCTTTCTGCCCATGCTGATCAGGCCGAACTCTTAAGTTGGTATCGTCATTTTGTTGGCAATCCTCCTGTGGTCTTAGTTCACGGAGAGCCTGATTCACAAAAAACATTGCTTGAGATGTTAAGTCAGGACCCGCAATTAGCTCCCAAAAAAGGGGTAATTGTTGAAAAGGGCAACTGTTTAGACTTGAATGCCTTACCTGAATTAGTATGGGTACCTAGTTAATGAGGTCAGTTATGTCCAGATAGTCTTAGGCCTTTACACTTAAAAAGCGGAGATTTTATGACTCTGTAAATGGATTTTAATGTGTTAGCTTGTTAAATAACCTTTACTGACATGTTGAAATCAAATGCTGATATATAAGTTATTACCGTCCTCTGCAATGGCTTGTTTGCAGGGGTCATTGCTTGCGTTACCTATTATTCTTAATCCTGCGTTTGCTAACGCAAATGTGCCATTATCTAGCAGCGTTAACAAAGCCTTACCACAATTAGAATCGCTTTATATTCACTTACACCAGAACCCTGAGTTGTCGTACCATGAAAAAAATTCCAGCGCTCGAATGGCGCAGGAATTAACCCGTCTAGGATTTACCGTGACCGAAAATTTTGGCGGTTACGGCGTGGTTGGGATACTCAAAAATGGTAAAGGACCGACTATTATGATCCGCGCCGATGCCGACGGTTTACCCATTATTGAACAAACAGGCAAATCCTATGCCTCTAAGGTAACCACACTTGATGCCAGCAATAATAAAGTGGGTGTAATGCATGGCTGTGGCCATGATATTCACATGACTAGCTTAATTGGTACGGCGCAGCAGTTAATGCAACATAAAGCCGATTGGAAAGGCACGCTTATGATGGTCGCTCAACCTGCTGAGGAAGTGGGCGGTGGTGCTAAAGCCATGTTAAAGCAAGGCTTGTTTAGCCAGTTTTCAACCCCAGATGCCGTATTAGGTCTGCATGTTAGTGCGACAATTCCCGCAGGTAAAGTCGGTGCCATTAGTGGTTATGCCCTGGCAAATGTCGATTCTGTCGATATCAAAATCAAAGGTAAAGGTGGCCATGGCGCATACCCACACACCACAATAGACCCTATTGTCTTAGCCGCGCGCACTGTGATGGCACTGCAAACCATTCCGAGCCGTGAGATATCTCCACTTGAGCCCAATGTGGTCACAGTGGGGTCTATTCACGGCGGATCAAAGCATAATATTATTTCTAATGAAGTGATGTTACAGCTAACGTTACGCTCATATAATCCTGATGTCCGTGAGCAACAAATCGCGGCGATAAAAAGGATAACTAAAGGCATAGCCATTAGCGCGGGTTTGCCAGAAGAGCTGATGCCTGAAGTGAATGTGCATGATGATGAAACCATCCCCTCTACCTATAACGACCCGATGTTAGCGGCAAAAGTGAAAGCCAGTATTGAAGCTGAAATTGGTGCAGACAATGTGCTCGTTGCGCCACAAGTTATGGCCGGTGAAGATTTTGGCTTATACGGCAGGACTGCCGAAAAAGTACCTATCACTTTATTCTGGTTAGGCGCAGTTGAGCCTCAAATATATGCCGATAGCGTGGCTAAAGGAGACACTTTACCGTCACTGCATTCAAGCCAATTTGCCCCAGATTATCGGTTAACTATCAGCACAGGGGTGAGATCAATGACCCGAGCTGCGATAGATTTGTTTAATCAGTAAATCTAACAATGCCTGCATATGCAGGCATTTTTATTTCAGCTATTTTTTATAATAAGTGGTTATAATGCCACGAAATCACTCATTCATTATCGAGCTCCCATGACCATTATTTTTACCACCAATGTCGGCGATATTCACATCGAACTCGATATGGAAAAAGCCCCAGTTAGCGCGAAAAACTTCATCAGATACTGCCAGGAAGGATTTTATGATCAGACTATTTTTCACCGTGTGATTAAAGGATTTATGATCCAAGGGGGTGGATTTACCGCCGACATGGCTGAAAAACCCACTCATGATCCGATAGCCAATGAAGCGAATCGTGGTTTAAGTAATGTATTAGGTACCATTGCAATGGCACGCACAGATGCACCGCATTCAGCTACTGGGCAGTTTTTTATCAACACTGCTAACAACAGCTTTCTAGATCATACCGCCACCACTAACAATGGTTGGGGTTATGCTGTGTTTGGCAAGGTCAGTGCAGGTATTGAGGTGGTGAAACAGATTGAAAAGGTTAAAACGGCAACGATTGCTGGCCATGAAGATGTACCCAAAGAGCCAATTATTATTGAGTCGGTGACGATAACCAACTAAGCATAACGAGTGAGCATCACAGCGGCTAAATAAAATTCATTACCGATTGAGGGGACTCGATTCGGTAGTGGGTTGGCGTTATTGAGATAGACCATAATTACCTAATATAGGCAGAATGTTACGACAGATTGTTACAGGCTGTTACCAAAAACCTTGTCACTATTACCACTAACTTTTACTCACAGCTTCATTCCGTTATCTATTGATGATAAAACTAATACATCATACTAATTTAGGTGTAGATAAGTATGTGCTAATAGCTGGTTTATCGAGAAAGAAGGTTTATCGAGAATACTATGCCGCTTACAGATACAGAATTTAAATCTTTACAGCAAGCTAAACAGTTGCTTGAAAACCCTGGGCTGGCGGCTAAGTTAACCGATTACATCGGCGCGCCTATTGAAAAAGGCTTTGCCTTGCTGCCAAAAAGTATTAGTTCAACAGTGACTAAAGTCACTCAAGCTGCCTTGATGAAGGCAAGTCAAGCTGCCTTGTATACCTTAAAAAATCAGCCAGGGACGCACTCATCTAATAAGTTACATAAACTGGGCGTAGCAATAAGTGGTGGCGCAGGTGGTTTTTTTGGCTTGAGCGCGATAGCTATTGAACTGCCAATTTCAACCACCATTATGCTACGTTCAATTGCCGATATTGCTAGAAGTGAAGGTGAAATCATCACTGAACCTGAAACACAACTTGCCTGCTTGTCTGTATTTGCTTTAGGTGGAAACACAGTTGACGATGATCAATCTGAGCAAGGCTACTTTGCTGTGCGCACCGTATTAGCGAACTCTATTGCGGAAGCCGCCGAGTATGTTGCCAGTAAAGGGATTTCAAAAGAAGCGGCTCCTATGTTAGTTAAATTAGTTGCCTTGATTGCGGAACGTTTTGGCATACAAGTGACTCAAAAGATGGCTGCTCAGGCTGTGCCTGCTATTGGCGCTGCCGGTGGGGCGGTCATTAACACTCTGTTTATTAGTCATTTTCAAGACATGGCTCGAGGGCACTTTGTTGTTAGGCGTTTAGAGCGCAAATATGGCGTAGCACTTGTGCGTAAATGGTATGACGACATTGAACTAAAGCTCTAAACGATTATGGCCAGGCAGGTGCTATAACAATACAAGTAGCAGTAAGCAGCATTACTTTAGTCAATAACCTAATAATCAAGATCAAAGCGGTACGCTTTGTTTCAACCAAGGATAGCCATAATAATGAGATTGAACTCAGCCATAAAAGGGATAGTGTACAGTGCGTTAGCTTTAGTCGGTTTACATGCTAATGTAACCGTCGCGAAAGATAAATTAAGCTTTTTAGAATACACCATTGATGCCGATATAGAACTGGTTCAGCCTGCTATATCAGCCAATATTATGGACAATGAAGGCAATGAACTTATTGTCATTGGTGTCGATGATAATGCCCAACGTTGGCTATATATTTATGGTTTTAAGCAAGAAAAATTAAGCTTATTAGACAAACAACCATTAAGCCAAGCACTGTTTCGCTACGATGTTTATCAGCCTGAAGATGACAGTCAGCAATTACAATTACAAAAACTGTACTTTTTAAGTGCCGACACTTTGTGGCAATACCAAGTTGGCCATCCTGCGTTAGCGTCAATATCTGAGCAGGCTACGCAAAGCCAAATCAGTAAAGCTGCCAGTATTAGTTCAATAACCTTAACTCCCCAAGCTGATTTCATCTCCCGTGGAGAATTTGTTAAAGACATCAATAATGATGGCATTGCCGATATTGTTTTAAGTGACTTTAAAGCCATGCATATACTGCTAGCTAATAATGATCCCGCCACTGAAATACAGACCTTTATCACACAGTCTTTACCTTTATTACCCAATATTGAATTAACCGATAATGGCGCACAATATAGTCAACCAACCTTGTATTTTTCCGACGCTAATTTTGATAACCGAGACGATATTATTAAAGTGGGCGAGGGATTATTAGAAGTCTATTTTCAGCAAGATAACGGTCAGTTTTTGTTATCGGCGACATTTATTCCTGTGAGTCAGCCTATCAGCGGAGTGAACTGGTGGAATAAGCGTGACATTTATGGCGGACAATTAGATCAAAGTAATTTGATGCACCGTAAAGTTGAAAAACTCGACGATATTAACGGTGACGGAATAACAGATTTAGTGGTGCGCTATACCAAAAGCAGCGGTGTATTTGATAAAAGTAACGATTACGAGGTGTATCTTGGCCGTAACAAGGACAATACCCTCAGTTTTGGCCGTAAACCTACCAGCGTTATTCGGGCTGAAGGCACATTATCTGGACTCAGTTTTGTTGATTTAGACAAAGACAACATAGATGAAGTATTGGTGTCGGGTTTTGATATTGGCGTGTCACAAATTGTTGGCGCATTGTTATCTGGTAGCATTGACCAAGATGTGTATGTGTTCAAAATGAACAGTGAGTTTCAATTTCCCAAACAGGCTAATGTGGCTAAAGAAGTTGAATTAAGTTTTAGTTTAACCTCAGGCCAAACCGGTGAGCCTGTTATTACCCTAGGCGACTTAAATGGTGATGGTTTTCAAGAGTTACTATTATCGGATACCGAAAAACGTTTAAAAATATTTCAAGGCCAAAGTGGTGAGTCACCATTTTCTAGCCGCAGTGATGAGTTGGAATTTACCTTACCTCAAAAAGGCTCGCTCGTGTCTGTGACCGACATTAATCACGATGGTAAAGATGATCTATTGGTTCATTATGGCCGCCAGGATGATAAGGCCTTGCAGCGCAAAATATTGGTATTTATCGCCGAGTAATATTTAGCGAAAATGTGTTAAATGTTAGTTGTAGGCTGATTAAATCATCTCCAAAAGATTGAATCTAATTAGCCTATTTTTGTAAATACAGTCCAAAATTTGAAATTTATTGATCTTGTTTCCCGTCTCACCAAATCAAAACTGAGTCTGTTCACAGGTTCACAATATCAAGCAGTTTTACTGGTTTGTTAACTATTTCGCTGTCATCTTAATATGTTGTATTTTAGTTAAATAAATAATGACACCGCTGTCATTTTTGTGGTCTAGTAGTGCAATAAATTTACAAAATACGACTCCAGTATTACGATAAACATGAGGTTTCCCTATGACATTGAAAACAAAAATAATCTTGTTTGCTACCTTGCTATTTGTGTCTAATCTAGGGATTGCTCTGGGCGGTTTACGTGCATTATCAGACTCTAGTCACAGTGATAATATTGCCCGTATTAATCAATTAATGAAAAGTACTGCAAATATTGTGGCTCAATTTGAGCAATTTCAACTATCGGGTGAACTCAGCGAAACGCAAGCTAAGGCATTAGCCATCCAAGTGCTGCGTGAGAACAAATATCACGACTCTGAATATGTTTATGTGGTTGATAATAATATGGACTTTGTTGCCACACCGCATGATCCGCAATTGCATGGAACTAGCTTTAATGACTTTGTTGATGCAGATGGCAAAAGCATTGGTCAAATGGTACAACAACTCGTAGGTAACCAAACTAGCAAGATTTTGACCTATGAATGGACGTCAGAGAGAGAAGGTGAAGTCGTTGCATTAACCTCTGTTGTTCAACAATCAGACTTATGGCATTGGTATGTGGGGACTGGCATCAGCTATGCTGAAGCGGACGCAAGATATTGGTCTGTCGCCAGTGGCTTATTAAGTTTTGCGATTGTTGTGGCAATTATTTTATCGCTTAGCTTGGCTCGATTTGGTTTTAAATTACGTCACTCGCTAGGGGCAGAAATTGAGCAAGTACATCAATTTGTGTTAAGTGTATCTCGGGGTAATTTACGCCAGCATCAAGCCTTCTCTGCCGCACAACGTGATAGTGTGGTGGGCGCAATGAATTATATGCAAGTTGGCTTGCAGGGCGTAGTGAAAGGAATTAAAAGCGTTACTGACACGCTTCATCAGCAGGCAGATGGCTCAGCTAAACGCTCTAATGAGCTAGATCAACTGACGCGGGCAATGCATGATGAAACGCAAATGGTGGCTTCAGCGATTACTGAATTAACCGCATCGTCTGCCAATGTTGTTGAACATGCTAGACAGGCCGCACAGTCGGTTAATGCCGCAGAGCAGCAAGGTATTAATGCCCATAGACTTACCCAAGAATCAGCTAAAACGATTTCGCTATTAGAAAACCAGATTGAAAGCGCGGGTAAAAACATTCAAGTGTTAGACGATGAAGTGAATAACATCGCCAGCGTATTATTAGTGATTCAAGGCATTGCTGAGCAAACCAATTTATTAGCATTAAACGCCGCTATTGAAGCTGCTAGAGCTGGCGAGCAAGGGCGTGGGTTTGCCGTGGTAGCAGATGAAGTTAGACAACTAGCGCAGCGCACCCAAACTAGTACTGAACAGATTAAGCAAATGATTGATAAGCTGCAAAAGGCGACCCAAGACGCCAAGGCTTCTGTGGTAGAAAGTATTGCGACCAGTGAAGAAACTGTCACCAAGTCAGCACGGGTCACCGACGAGCTTAAAAATATTGCCCAGTCATTATCTGATATTGCCCATATGAGCCAGCAAATATCTCAAGCGGCTACCGAGCAGTTAGCTGCCGGCGAAGACTCTGCACAGCGCATTGTAGTTATTGCAGACATGGCTTCTAAAACTAATACGGTTTCTGAACAGGCTCACAGTGTCAGTGAAGATGTCAAACAGCTCACCTACAGTTTAGAGGCTGAGATTGAGAAATTCGAAATATAAACAATTATCTATGTGATAAAAAGGCTGCTGATTAGCGGCCTTTTTATTTGTGTCTATTGTAAAAGTGACTCGCAGTAAAGTACTCAATTTATGGTGACTCTTTAGTTGAGTTAATCGACTTGCTTATAACGAATTATTAACATTTAATAGGGAGCTGATTTTAATATTCTGATAGGGACGAAACATGAAAAGACTGGCAATAGGTTTGATTGCATTATGTTGTACGCCAAGTTGGGCGGAAACCGCACTAATTCATAATATACAAGGCTACAGCGTTAATAATGGCCAATTACAAACATTTTCAGCAGTTAAGTTTACTGACGATAAAATCGAGCAAGTTTATATAGATAAACCTGATTTAGCGCTTGAAAAAGGCGTGACCATTATTGATGGCAGAGGTAAAACATTATTACCGGGTTTAATTGATGCCCATGGTCATGTGCTGGGTTATGGTCAAAGTCTTCAGCGGGTTGACTTAGTGGCCACCCAAAGTGAACTTGATGCCATTAGCCGTGCACAATCTTTTGTAAAACAGACACCTTTACAGGGTTGGTTACTCGGCAGAGGTTGGAACCAAGAGCTATGGGACAGTAAAACATTTCCCACAAAAACTAGCTTAGATAAAGTCTTTGCCGATACTCCAGTCGCATTTGGTCGAATAGACGGTCATGCATTGTGGGTTAATAGTAAAACTCTCCAGCTCGCCGGTATTACCGCAGCCACTAAAGCACCAGAAGGTGGTGAAATTATTCTAGATAGCCAAGGCCAACCTACGGGCGTGTTAATCGATAACGCGATGAACTTGGTATATGAGGTTATTCCTGGCATGACAGCGGCGCAGCTTGAGTCGACTTTAGTCACGGCAATGGAGTCGCTAGCCTCTTACGGCTTAACCAGTGTGCACGATGCCGGTGTGAGTATTGATAATATTAATACCTATCAAGCATTGGCCAAAGCTAATGCTATGCCTATTCGTATTAACGCCATGTTGTCGGTTGAAGATCCTCAGTATGCTACTTATCTTGCCAAAGGGCCGTTCAAAACCGCTGACAATATGTTCAAAATGGATAGCGTTAAAATATCGGCAGACGGAGCTTTGGGCAGTCGCGGTGCCTCTTTATTGGCAGATTATAGTGATCAACATGGCCATAAAGGCTTAATGCTGTATTCCAATGACAAGTTAGCTGAGTTAATTCTGGAGTCGATGACAGCAGGGTTTCAGGTTAACACCCATGCCATTGGCGATAACGCCAATAAGGTAGTGCTAGATAACTATCAAACCGCGATAGCAAAAACTAAATCGCCCACCTTAAGACACAGAGTCGAGCACGCACAAATACTAGAGGTGAGTGATATTAATCGTTTTGCCGAATTAGGAGTAATAGCGTCTATTCAAGCAACCCATGCCACTAGTGATAAGAATATGGCTGAAAATCGTTTAGGCAAAGCACGCTTAGCCGGAGCTTATGCATGGCGCAAGTTATTGAATGCCAATGCCCGTATTGCTAACGGCTCTGATTTTCCGGTGGAATCACCTAACCCTTACTTTGGTTTGCATGCCTCGGTAACCCGTCAAGACCGAGATAATCAACCTTTAGACGGTTGGCTCTCGGCAGAAAAGCTTACCCGTATAGAAGCGCTTGATAGTTTCACATTATCTGCTGCTTACGCTGGTCATCAAGAAACTATAATAGGCTCAATTGAAGTGGGTAAAAAAGCTGATTTCATTTTAGTCAGTGATGACTACTTTGAGGTTGAGCCTGAAGATATTTGGCGCAGTAAAGTGATAAGTACCTGGGTTAATGGTCGTTTAGTGTATCAAAATAGTCAATTTGATATGTGATGGACAAGTTCAAATAGCCATAATAATTACCAATAAAAAAGCCTCAAAAAGAGGCTTTTATTGGTGTTTATCATGCATTGAGTTGAGATATCACTCAGCTAAGCGTTTTTCTAGCTCAGTGACTTGGGCTTGCAAAGCTTCTAACTTTTCACGGGTTTTTAATAGCACATGTTGTTGTACTTCAAATTCTTCGCGCGACACCACATCTAATTTCATCAGTTGGTTCTGTAACACCTGTTTACTGCGCTCTTCAAACTCTGCTGCAAATTGCTTAACACCGCTGGGTAAGTTTTCGCTGAGCTGTTTGGCCACTTCTTCTATTTTCTTTGGATTAATCATGATTTGCCTTCCTACGCCAATATTGCAGCCATTGTAGCTTAGGGAGGTGCTGGCAGCAAAATATGACGTCAAAATTGTTAACTCTACCAAGTTACCATCTGCTATGATCCGCCTTCGTGTTTAATAGTGGGAAAGTTATTTAATGAAACTCAATCCAGGACAGAATGAAGCAGTACATTATGTCTCAGGCCCTTGTCTGGTCTTAGCTGGCGCTGGCAGTGGTAAAACGCGAGTTATCATTAATAAAATAGCTTACCTAGTCGAAAAGTGTGGCTATAAAGCGCGCAATATCGCTGCGGTAACCTTTACCAATAAAGCCGCTCGTGAGATGAAAGAACGTGTGGCTCAGTCTATGGGCCGTAAAGAAGCGCGTGGGTTATGGATTTCTACTTTTCACACCCTGGGGCTAGAAATCATTAAGCGTGAACACAAAGTGTTAGGCTTAAAAGCGGGCTTTTCACTGTTTGATGATCAAGACACATTTGCACTATTAAAAGAGCTAACCCAAGACGAGTTGGATGAGGATAAAGATTTAATTAAATCTTTGGCGTCAGCCATTTCTAATTGGAAGGGTGGGTTGGTCATTCCACTGCAAGCGCGCAAGCTAGCTAAAGATGAGCAAGGGCAGTTATTTGCCATGTTGTATCAGCGCTATGCGCAGCACATGAAAGCGTATAATGCATTAGACTTTGATGATTTAATTCTTATTCCTACATTATTACTGCGCATGAATGAAGAAGTGCGCACCCGTTGGCAAACTCGCATTCAATACTTGCTGGTGGATGAGTATCAAGACACCAATACCAGCCAATATGAATTAGTGAAGTTGTTGGTGGGAGAGCGTTCAAGATTTACCGTTGTGGGCGATGACGATCAATCTATTTACTCATGGCGCGGGGCTAAACCGCAAAATTTAGTCCTATTAGGCACTGATTTTCCCAGGCTTAAATTGATTAAACTGGAGCAAAACTATCGCTCCAGCCAGCGTATTTTACGTGCGGCTAATATCTTGATTGCTAATAACCCCCATGTGTATGAAAAGGCTCTATTCAGTGAATTAGCCTATGGCGAACCATTGCGGGTATTGATTGCAGCGAACGAAGAACAAGAAGCTGAGCGAGTGATTGCGGAAATTATTCGGCATAAGTTTGTTGGCCGTACCCAATTTGGTCAATACGCCATTTTATACCGTGGCAACCATCAATCGCGCTTACTTGAGCGGGCGTTGATGACCAACCGTATTCCTTACAAGCTCAGTGGTGGTACGTCGTTTTTTTCCCGCGCTGAAATTAAAGACATTATGGCTTACCTGCGTTTAGTGGTTAATCCCGATGATGATAATGCATTTCTGCGGGTAGTGAATTTACCTAAGCGTGGTATTGGTCCAGCAACCTTAGAACGCTTAGGCAACTTTGCCAATCAAAAACATATTTCAATGTTTGAAGCTATTTTTGATGCTGGCTTAAACCATGAACTGGCACCTGCCGCGATAAAATCTTTATATCAGTTTGGCCAGTTTATTGTTGATACTGGAGAGATAGTCAAGCGGGGCGAATCTGTCGATGCGATTAAAAAGTTGATCCGCAGTATTAACTATGAAGATTACTTGTACGAGACCAGTACAAGCGCCAAAGCGGCTGAAATGCGGATGAAGAATATTTCAGAACTGTATCGCTGGGTCACCGAAATGCTCGAGGGTGATGAGTTAGATGAGCCGATGACTTTACCCGAGGTGGTAACACGACTCACTTTACGAGACATGATGGAGCGTAATAGTGAAGATGAAGGCGGCGATCAAGTACAATTAATGACATTACATGCTTCAAAAGGATTGGAGTTCCCATTTGTGTTTATGGTGGGCGTAGAAGAGCGTATTTTGCCGCACCAATCTAGCATTGATGAAGATAACGTTGATGAAGAGCGGCGCTTAGCTTATGTTGGTATTACGCGGGCGCAACGTGAGCTGTGGTTTGTTATTTGTCGCGAACGCCGACAGTTTGGTGAGACTATGCGCTGTGAACCCAGTCGTTTTTTGATGGAACTGCCACAGGATGATTTAATTTGGGAAAATCGCAAACCACAACAAACAGAACAGCAAAGAGTAGAGTCGGGTAAAAGTAACATTGCCAATCTTCGGGATATGTTTAAAAAGTAATAAGTCTAGGTGAGGTTTAAAAGGTGATATTTAACGTGTGTGCCGCCTGAGTTAAAGGGCGAAGGCGATTGTTAAATGAGTAAGCAAGGCTAAAATTAATCAGTGTGCGTGCTTTAACGCTCGTCCTTGACCTATGCGGTAGCCCAATTCTAAAAATTGTTGGCGTTGTTGTAAGGTATCAACACCTGTTGCCACAATCTTTAAATCTAATGCATCAGCCGATAAGCGGTAAGCCTTAACTAATTTCAATTGGTTTTCGTTGAGTAAATGTTTGCTGATTTCGTTATCTAACATCAAAGTTGATATCGGTAAAAAGCTCAAGCTACTGAGTGAGCTATAACCCGTCCCAAAGTGATCAACGCCAATATTCCCCCCAAGTTGCTTAATAATATCAAATGCGTTGAGATGATTCTCAGTGTCTTTAACTAGGGACTTTTCATTGAAGAATAGGGTTAATTTAGATAAATCTATTTCGCTACTTTTGACGGTTTTTTTCAAATTTCGCAGCGCGTATTTATGCTTTACATGCTGGCTTGAAATAGACATATATAGTTGTATGTCTTGACCAAATTGTTGCTTCAGTTGAGGATAGTCTTGGTTTAATCGTTTGAAAATATAATCATCCAGTACGAGTTCGAGTTGTGAGCTATTGGCCAGCTGCAGTAATTTAGCATGGTCCCATTTTCCATGTTTATCATGGTGCCAGTGTGTTTTGGGCTCAATCGCCAGCACGGTTGTTTGATCGATGTCGTATATTGGATGGTAATCTATTTTAATTTGTTGTTGATTGATAGCCTGCTTTAACTGCTGGTCTAAATCATATTGTAGTTCGGACTGGTAGCTTAGTTTACTGTCGAAAATGATATAGCAGCCTTTACCATTTGATTTAGCTTTATACATGGCTTTGTCAGCATCACGTAATATGGACTCGCTGGTTTCTAATTGGCTGGTACTACTGAACGCAATCCCAATACTGGCTCCCGAAACAAAGTCTTGATTGGCTAACAAATATGGCTGACTGATTTGATGCAAAATCCGTTCACTCACCTCTACAGCATCTTGAGTACCATGAATAGTATCAAGTAATACCACGAACTCATCTCCACCCATTCTGGCTAAGGTATCATTTTCACGAATACAATTGTTTAATCGCTTTGCGGTTTCAATTAAAAACCGATCGCCTTCAAGATGACCAAAAGTATCATTTATTACTTTAAAGCGGTCTAAATCGATGAACAGTAACGCAAACTGGTCTAAGCCATGGCGCCTAACATGTTTCAATGCTTGTGATAATCGCTCCATAAGATAATTGCGGTTAGGCAGACCGGTTAAATTATCATGCTGGGCATCGTGAACAAGCTGCGCTTCAATTTTACGGCGCTGATTAACTTCTTCCTGTAGATTGATATTCATTTGTGCCAGGGCTTGGGTTCGCGTAGTCACTTTTTCTTCGAGCAATTCATGGCTGCGCTTTAATGAATCAACCGCATCTTTGCGTTCAATCGCATTAGCAATATGTTGTGAAACGAAAGTCAGCAGTTCAAGATCTCTGATTTGATAATTTTGTTTTGTATCTAAACTGTAAATGGTTAGCGCACCGACAACTTCGCCCTTAATCACTAATGGTATGCCTATCCATTGATGCATCATTTCAGTTCTATTCAGTGCCGGTGATTGGGCATAAATGTCACCATGCTTAATCAAGGTTTTAATATCATCACCACTGAGTAGCCTTGGCTGCTTGTGTTGCAAAATATATTCGGTTAAACCATCTTGCATTGGGCGGCTGGCTGGATGTTCACTGTCCATTTCCGATACATAAAATGGAAATGACAAAGTATTATTTTTATCAATGAAAGAGATAAAACAATTTTGTGCGGGTAAAAGTTGGTTAATAATTTGATGAATACGATTATAAAAATCATGCTCGGCAACATTGGAAGCAGATAAGTCAGCTATTTCGAATAATGACTTTTGTAAGTTTTCTGCTTTTACTCGCTCTTTTACTTCTGATTTAAGGCTGTTATACGCTTGGCTTAATTCTCGAGTACGCTCTTCGATCGCTAATTCAAGTTGCTCGTTATGTTGCAGACGCTCCATCACACCAGAAATATGGTGGCTAATAAAGCCCATTAATTCGAGTTCAAGTTCACCGTAATTAATGTGCTCATTGTAACTTTGAACCACCAGTACACCGCTGACAATATCTTGGTTTTTAATGGGTACCCCAAGCCATTGATGGCATGGTGACCCTAAGCCTTCAATTTCTCCCTGCTCAATGAGTTGATTAAAGCCAGCGTCGTCACAGAGTAAAGGTTTACCTTTTCGAAGCACATAGCCCGTTATACCGCGCTTTAAAATGGCAGAGATTTCTTCATCAGGGTATAGCTCAGTTGGGTGGGGATCTTTCTCATCGGCAAAAAAAGGTAAACTCATCATGCCAGTTTTGGGGTTCTGGGACGCGATAAAAAAGTTGTCAGCAGGAATTAAGCGTTGTAAATGTTGATGAACTCCAATATAGAAATCATCTAAAGATGCCGCTTTAGTAGCAATGTTAGAGATACCTAATAAAGCATTTTGAATGATTTCCGCCCGTTTATATTTAGCGGCCAAACGCTTTAAACGCATAACACGGCGTTGAAGTGATTCAACGTTATTGGTCAGCTTTGGATAATTAACTTCCTTATCTATCATTAGCAGTTGCTTTATCCCATTAAATACCAAAAAGAAATCCGTTATTTCAACACCTATAATTAGCATAGTTTGATACGTGATCCAAGTAATATTACGTCACGTACAATGGTGATAATTGCAGCTGATGAGTCAAAAGTTAATCAGTCAGTTAAAAAAAGTAAATCAGGGCTAGACGTGGAGGCAATTTATCCTTAGTATATGCGTCGCTAACCAAGGCGAGCGCCCATAGCTCAGCTGGATAGAGCGTACCCCTCCGGAGGGTAAGGCCGAAGGTTCGAATCCTTCTGGGCGCACCATTCGGTAGTATGTTTTGTCGGATTTGGTTAGTAAGATTGAAAGTCAGTGGTGATTGTAGCTCAGTTGGTAGAGTCCCGGATTGTGATTCCGGTTGTCGTGGGTTCGAACCCCATCAGTCACCCCATTCAATTTATTGTTTTATGTATATTTCGGTGATTAGCGCAGCCCGGTAGCGCATCTCGTTTGGGACGAGAGGGTCAGAGGTTCGAATCCTCTATCACCGACCACATTCCCGCTTTCTTATAGCGAATTTAGCCTCAACGTTAAATAAATATCAGACTTGTTTTCAAGTAAAAATCTCGGTGATTAGCGCAGCCCGGTAGCGCATCTCGTTTGGGACGAGAGGGTCAGAGGTTCGAATCCTCTATCACCGACCACATAAAGCAAAAAGCCACTCTTATGAGTGGCTTTTTGCTATCTGAAATAAAATATTTTTAATAAGATTAATAACCTACTTTAACTGATTGTGATTTAACCGGCAGTTGCTTAACTAATTGCAGCTTAGCTGGCTGTGCTGGGTATAAAAATGCCAGCGATTAAGCTGGCATAGTGATCTTGATTAATGACCGATTAGTCTTCTACGCGTACGCCCCACACATCGTGCTCGTCGGCATGAATAATTTGCACCCAAATTTGATCGCCAGGTTGTACGTCAAACTCGTCGGTTAAATACACTTTACCGTCAATTTCTGGTGCGTCCATGTATGAGCGGCCAATAGCGCCTTCGGTGTTCACTTCATCAATTAAGATTAAATACTCTTGACCAATACGGGCTTGCAGCTTGTCTGCGCTTATTTGCGCCTGTAAAGCCATAAAGCGTTGTAACCTGTCCTCCATAACATCGTCAGGCACATGGTCCGGTAAGTCGTTGGCTTTAGCGCCTTTTACTGGCGAGTATTTAAAACAACCTACGCGATCTAATTGTGCTTCTTCTAAAAAGTCTAATAACTCTTCAAACTCTTCTTCGGTTTCACCTGGGAAACCAACAATAAAGGTTGAACGGATCACCAATTCTGGGCAAATTTCGCGCCATTTAGCAATGCGTTCTAACACTTTGTCTGAGCTACCTGGGCGTTTCATCAATTTAAGGATGCGTTTATTGGCATGCTGAAACGGAATGTCTAAATACGGTAAAATGCTGCCCTGCGCCATTAATGGAATAATGTCATCCACATGCGGATAAGGGTAAACATAATGTAAACGCACCCAAACACCTTGTTTTGCTAACTCTTCACAAAGCTGCTGCATGTGAGTTTTGATTGGCATGCCGTCCCAAAATGCTGTTTTATGTTTTACATCGACACCATAGGCTGAGGTATCTTGTGAAATAATCAATAATTCTTTAACGCCAGCTTTGACTAAACGCTGCGCTTCACCTAACACATCACCAATGGGACGAGAGTCTAAATCACCGCGCATAGAAGGAATAATGCAGAAAGTACAACGGTGGTTACAGCCTTCAGATATTTTTAAATAGGCATAATGCTTAGGGGTCAGTTTAATACCGTGATCTGGCACTAAATCGATTAATGGATTGTGTTTTGGTTTTTCAACATGCTGATGAACCTGTTTAAGTACTTCGTCATACGCATGTGGGCCGGTTACGCCTAGTACGTTAGGGTGTAGCTCAATAATTTCATCTTTCTTAACCCCTAAGCAACCTGTGACCAGTACTTTACCATTGGCTGCTAATGCCTCACCAATTGTGTCTAAAGATTCTTGTACCGCACTGTCAATAAAGCCACAGGTATTAACGATAACCATGTCAGCATCGGCATAAGTAGAGACTACGTCATAGCCTTCTGTACGTAGCTGGGTAAGAATACGTTCTGAATCGACAAGGTTTTTTGGACAGCCAAGACTGACAAAACCAATTTTAGCCGCGCTAGCTTGTATTGGGCTATTTAGGCTTAATGCTGATTTTGCTTGTTCCTCTATGACCTTCTTGGGTGTCGCTAGGGTAGTGGTTTGTTTAGGGTCATAGTGATTAACAGTCATAGTGCCTCTATAAATAGGTATAAAAAAACGAGTAGATAACAGCCAAAATTGGAGTGGCGGAATTATACAGCAGTCTTTTTGCTATTACAGCTAATGAAAGCAACGCGGGGAAGTTTTTATTGTGTGGCAATAGAGGTTCGATTGAACCTCTATGTGAGTGAGTGTGCTAAAACCATCTTATTGTTAACTAAATAGCCTCGTTTAAGACTTGTTGGCGTTTTTGTTTTGACTGCACTTTAGATTGGCGTCGTTGCCAATATAAATAAAATCCGGTGAAGGCTAAAAATACTAGCATCAAGCCTAAAAAACACCAAATGATACGTGTGATTAAGCCACCAAAATAACCAAAGTGTAATTTACGAAAACTGTCGATAAACACCATTAAAAAACCTGCTTGGCGAATATCTTGCTTTGACAGTAATTTACCGCTCGTTTTATCAAAACTGACCACGCTGCTGTATTCACTATTCAGTGGGTTTGTGGTGTCGACTTGTCCGTAAAAATCGATATTCCGCTCAGGTTCGTGCGGCATGGCAAGGTAACCAGCTTGGAAACTGTCTATTTCTGTGGATGACTGTTGACGTAATTGCTCGAAGGAAATATCTAAGCCGTGCAAAGGTTTAGTGATATAAACATGCTCGCCGTCGCCGTGTTCCGTGACTTCATGAATAATGCCGCTGATATTCCAATAAGCCCCAGTAAAAGCCAATATAATCATTACTGGCGAGCTAATGATACCGATCATTTTATGAATGTCGCTGTACAAAATACGCTTTACGGCACCTAAACGTAGGGTGAATAATTTTGTCCAAAATCGACGGTAAATAATCATGCCGCTGATCCCTAAAAATAACATGATGAGTGCCGCAATAAAGGCTATTGAAGCCCCTTTTACATGGAGTAAAAATGAGTAATGTAGTTCGAGTAGCCAGTCGGTGATGTAGTGATCCATAGGTTGAGGTTGTGACAAAAGCTGCGCTGTATATTGATTAATATAGACTTTATTCCAATCTTCTGTGCCGCGTTTAATCAGGTAGGCAGCATCTGAGCGTGACTTATCATCAAATAACTCCCATCCACCTAACTCATAATCAGGATTAGCCCCTAATGTGGTTTGCATTAAGGTGTCTAAATTAACTCTTGGCGTTGTGGGCAGTGCATCGACAAGCATGTGCGCGGGTCTCAGTAGACTATCTATTTCCACCTTGAAAACCAGTATGCTGCCGGTTATCGACATAATTAAGATAGGCAACATGGCAATTAGTGCACCATAGGAGTGCCATTTAAAGAGGGTTTTTCTCATGCTTACCTCTGTGTAGGTTGTCTGTGCTTTAGATTCGGTTTGACACTTATCATGACAAAGTAATAGCGCAGAATTTTCTACGCTATTGTTTGTGCATGGTTTGATTAGTGATTACAAACGCCAGCTCATTGTGGCGCTGTAATTAGCCGGTGCACCGTAAAATCCCTGTGCCCAATAAAGACTGGTAAGGTATTTTTCATCGGTAACATTGTTGGCATTAACAGTGAGGTCAAGGCTGTCGGTAAAGTGATATTTAGCCATTAAATCAACAATGGCATAGGCTTTTTGATGAGTCGTAATTTCTTGTCCTGCATTAATGACGTCAGCACCAACCACGCCTTGTGAGCGCTGTATATCATCTTGCCAACGCATATTAAGCCCAAATGTGAGTCCTTCAATTAAGGCTAAGTCATAGGTGGCGGCAAATTTAAATAACTGACTTGGAGTGTAAGCTGCAACTTGGTCATTACCTTTAATATCAAAGTCGGTATAACCAATACTGGCGTTTAGACCTGGGTAAATTTCGCCTGCAATATCCAGTTCAAAACCATTACTGCTAATGCCATCTGAGCCGATATAGCGACGTTCTGTCGGAGGTAGCTGACTTGTACGAGGGTCTACCATAGCAAGATTGGTTTGTTGAATATCAAAATAGGCTAAGGTGGTAATCAGATTGCCATTGAATAGCTCACTTTTAAGACCCACCTCTTGGCTTTCGCCGGTTACTGGGGCTAATGTGTTGTCATTAATATCTAATTCACGCTGTGCGGTGAATGTTTCGGTATAGCTGGCGTAGGCCAATAATTCAGGAATGAAGCGATAGGTCATGCCAAGGTAAGGAATAAATTGCGCATCTTCTACATCTTGAACATTACCGTATGATTCACCCGCGGCCTGCCAGTCGTTATAGCGGCCTCCAGCAATGACATAAAAATCTTCAAACAGATTAAACCGACCGGTAAAGTAAGCTGCTTTTTGGGTTGCGCTGACATCGCTGCCACGCAGATCGTCTTTAAAGGTGGGCTTTGGGGTGTTACCGTCCCAGGTATTTAAATCTGGCATTGCAGGGAAGCCATTTCCCGTGCTGTAGTCGTATAGTGAGGTGTCTGTGTAGTCCATTTGGGCATAATTGATACCTGCAACAACTTGATGCTCTCGGCCAAATAGCGTTACATCACCATTGATATAGATATCTGCTAGGTTATGATTTTCGTCTAAATCATATTCACTACCATAACCAGTTAACCCAAGTTCGGTTGTTTTGTTTGGTGTTCCAAAGACATAAAATAGCTCGGTATCTTCATCGGTAACTTTGTGCGAATAAGTTGCGCGTAAACGCCAGTTATCAGAAAAGTAATGGCTTAATTCAACTACAGTATTTTGCTTTTCAACTTGCCAGTTAGACCAATTGGCTGACGTGTTGGTCGAACGGTCATAGTTTGTTGGACTGCCATCAGTGTAATACAGCGGTAATGCGCCCCAGTTGTTACCTTTAGCGTCATTATCAATATAGCTGTGGCTGATAGACAGGCTGGTATCATCGGTAAATTTGGCGTCAATAAAGGCATAAAGTACCGTTTTATCAGTTTTATAGCGGTCTAAGTAGGAGTCTTTAGTTTGTTTGACTGCAACCACTCTGGCGGCAACAGTATCATTTAATTGAGCAGTGCCATCCACTTCTAAACGTAGGTTGTCCCAGCTGCCATAACTGGCTAGCATATTAAGTTGGTTATCATCTGTTGGGCGTTTACGAATAAAGTTAACCGTTGCAGATGGATTACCCACGCCTGTCATTAAGCCGTTTGCGCCACGTATGACTTCAACGCGATCGTATATCGCGGTGTCTTCGTCGGCATGGTTATTACCTGAGGTAAGCGGCAAGCCAACACCGTCGATTTGAAAATTAGTGACATCAAAGCCACGAGCCGTGTAATAGGTGCGGTCGGTTTCAATGCGTTCTACGTTAATGCCTGTAGCGGTATCGATCGCAGAGTTAATGTCATTTAATTGAAAATCGCGCAGTTGTGCATCTGTTATCACCGATACTGATTGCGGTATGTCGCTGATGGCTAAATCAAGGCGTGATGCTCCACTGGCAGAATGTGCATTGTAGCCTTGAATATATCTTCCCTTAACCTCAATCGTTTCAAAACTAGGGTCAAGTTGATCTACCGCTTCATTTTGGGTCTCATTTGGGGTTTCAGCATGCAGTTGACTGATAGGAATCAGTGCGAGAAGTATGGCATATGACAGTGTTAATCGTTTCATTTTTGATCATCTTTATAGCGAGCGAAGAAAACGCGGTTAATGCGCAGCGGTAATTTGCAGGCATAGTTTATATAAATAACACACTAATCTAAATAGAAATGATTACCATTTACATTGGCGGTGAATTGTAAAGAAAACGGAAGAGCGTTCGTTATTAGAAAACCGGAAATTGCAGATTCAGGATTGAATCCTGTAAAAATAAGGAGAGTTTTTTTGGACTTATTGAGCAGTTTAAAAAATATTTTCATGCTGAAAGCTTTTCTGTACGACATTGTTTTTGGTAGGTTTTATCTAGGTTGTATTAGATTTCTTCTGCTCTTAATAATGGAGGGTAAGCGTAGGTAATTGAATTTATGATGAGTAAATATAATATTGTTAACTGATTTTGATTATTTAACGCATTTTTTCGCCGCTATCATTCAAGCCTAAGAGTCTCAAACACGTATTTCCTTGATATCGGTTTTCCGGGCATATCCCTTAAAATAAACAGCGCCAAACCGAAAGGCAGGGCGCTGTTTAGGGTTAATAGAGCAGCAGATTAACCTTATTAGGTAATAAGTTTAGCTGCTGCAGCCATCAGAATTTCTAGAGTTGATATAGCGAACATCTCTCGCAGTGTCATAATCAATAGGATCGAGTGTTCCATGCTTTTTGATGAATTGATAAAGCATATCGGCATCAACAAAGCCTGTGTCTCTCGCCTTTTCCTTCAACTTTGGATATTTGTTACCGCCCGCAGCATTATAGCTAGGGAGGGTAAATCGATAGTTATTCTCTGGCTTGAAGGGCTTGTCACCAATAGCACTGATATCAACATCCTTAGCTTTACAGTCAACGGTCATTTTGATGCCGCTGAAGTGGGCAAAGCCTCCAGAGCCTTGAGTCATAAGCGCAACCTTAGACAAATACTTTTTCAGTTCGACACCATTCATCTCTGTCACAGTGACACTGTTAGAAAAAGGCAGCACCTCAAGCACATCACGATAACGAATAGGCCCTTTCTTTATGGTGGTACGAATACCGCCGGAGTTCATGATGCCAAAATCTGCTGGCACAGAGAGCAGAGTCTGAGCATGGGCTATCATAATCCCTAGAGGTGTCGCTTGGTAACGAACAACCTTTCGATCTCCAATGAAATTCGCCTTCGCAACACCAATCTCCTCTCGCAGTTTTACCTGACCATTGCGCTGATATGGACGCAGTAACTCGAGGGTTTCCGGATCTTTGGGGGTTAGCATAGAAGAATGCTGCATGAAACCATACTTGGTTTCAGTGTTCACTGGAACGAGCTCGTAGTTTGCCAGATGAAGCTCGCCACCGTAGTATTCAAAGTCAGCACGGCCAACATATTTGCCCCATTCGTAGGCTTGCATGATCCAAGTGCCATTTTGACGATCAGGCTTACAAGGCTCATCTCGAGCATATTTTTTTACGTACTCACCTGTGTCTCCTTCCATACAGACAGGCAACTGTGAATGACCGCCAATGATGGCTTGAAACTGCCCAGGTTCAAGACTGCGAGCCAGAGCTACATCACCGGGAGCATTACTGCCATGTCTACCATTTTCATAGTGACCCATGTGGGTGAGACCAAAGACCAGATCTGGTTGATGCTGCTCTTTAAGCTCTGCTAAAACCGCTTTCGCCTCAGCTTGAGCTGAAGTGAATTTTAGATTTTCAACGTACTCTGGGTTGCCTATCTCTGCGGTCTGCTCGGTAGTTAAACCAACAACGGCTAACTTTAAGCCCTGAACTTCGAATAGCTTGTAGGGCTCAAAGTAGCGTTGCCATTCACCATCGACTTGGCGATAGATGTTGGCCGATAACCAAGGGAATTTTGACCAGCTCCTTTGCTTATCCATCACTGTTGATGGATTATCAAACTCATGGTTACCGACGGCCATGGCGTCATAACCCAGGTGGTTCATGCCGATAAAATCTGGCTCGGCGTCTTGAAGATCAGACTCAGGAACGCCAGTATTGATGTCGCCACCGGAGAGCAGTAAAACCTGGCCTCCTTGTTCAATCACCTCTTTGCGGATCTGATCAAGAATGGTTTTGCGTGCTGCCATACCATACCCACCGTTTTCACTATGCCAAAAACGGCCATGGTGGTCATTGGTATGCAGGAGGGTGAAGCGCTTGCAGTCATCGCCTGCAGCGATACAGGCGACAGATGCCGTCACCTCAGGCGCTTTAGGAGCCTCTTCTAGCTTTTTCTTACCACAGCCACTCAATGTCAACGCAAGTGCGATAGCTGAGCAGGTAAGAAGTCGGCCAGAAGGAAGGAGTGAAGTATTCATAATAATCCTTCAATATTAAACAGATACACATTGCCACTAGCTTTATCATCGTGAGAGAAATGCGCCAAGATGAGATATAAGACAACGGCAGTACAGTTAAAAAAAGCAGCAGCCAGAACGATACCGGTGCTGCTTTATAGGCTTAACTGATGATTAGCCTTGGCGGCGACGCAACCACATTAGCGGCAGCAGCAGAGTCATAAAACCACCTAAGCTACCCGCACCCTCTGGCTTAGTCCAACCAGTATCTTCGGTGTTTATTACCTCAATACTAACAGACTTACTGAAGCTTTCTTCGTCAACAGTTGCCGTAAGCTCGAACACAAGAACTTGATCGATATTGACGCTAGGAGATGTGACATCCAGTGTCAGACCTGCAGCAGTAAACACTGCCGTGTCTCCAGATACCTGCTTCCAGCTGTATTGAGTCCCTTCTGGCGCATCCGTAACTGTCGCTGTGATAGTCGTTTTATCACCTTCGGTCACTTTAGTTGTTCCAGCAAACTCTACATTCAGAGTCAAAGGCACGTTCATCACGCTCAAGCTAACATCTTTGATTGTTTCTAAACTACCGTCGCTGATGGTCAAGGTGAAGTTCAATGTCTCATCGGCTTTAACCATTGGTGCAGTCAGAGACAAGATAGCCTCACTGCCAACAACAGTCTTCTCTTCACCAACAATCTGTTCCCACTTGTAAGTAAGGACAACACCTTCGCCAGCTTTGATTGCAGAGGCATCTATGGTGTAAGCAGCGCCTTCAGTGACACTATCAGGAGTAACGATATCGCCTTCAACTTCCAAAACAGGGTTTGGATCGTCACCACAGACTGCACCATACACTTCTTTTACTAACTCAGGACGGTCAATGAAAGGGTTACGGTTGCCCTGATATTTGTATACCTGGTTGTTACGATTCTGCTCGAAGGTATCAATAGCATCTAACTGGTTCCATGCATACAGAGTACAAAGCGTACCGATCAGCGGAGCGCTATCCTCGTCTGCAGTTGTTAAACGATCGACTGCGACTAGATCTGGCATTTGAGTCGTAGCAGTATCCGTGCCTTGATAACGGGTATCCATGTACATGAGCATTCGGGCAACGTCGCCTTTCACCTCATCACGAGGCTCCCAGCAGTCTGTCGTTTTGTCTAGATAGTTACCCGTACCTACACCGTTGAATAGTACCTCTTCGCCTGTATCCTTACATGCACCAAAGTCATTGTTGCTTCGTGCAGAGTTAATACCAGGATCTGATGGACGTAGGTGATGGGCATCGGTATAACCCCATTGAGACTCGCTTGGGAAGCCATGACTCTTAGCCCAAACGTGCTCACGGTTCCATTTACCCACACCGCTACCACTACCCAGATTGTCGTACTTTGATATAGAGCTACCTGTGTAGATCTCAATAACATTTTTATCGTTGGCAGGATCTTGATCTGCGTAGGTCAGCGTGCTCCAAACCTGCTTGTAGGTCAGATACTTGTGATCTTTTGCTATGATGGCCGACAATGCATTCTTAAGCTCTTCTGCAGAGGAAAAATTACCACTTAGTACATCTGAGTAATAGATCTCAGCATTGAACGTCTTAGGATCGGCTACCGGAGTCAGCGTCTCGCAACCGGTGCAAGGACCTGTTTCAGGCTCTGGTACTGGAGGTGTTACTGAACCATCGCAGGTATTTTCACCAGCACAACCTAGGCCATCAGCGGTATCAACATCGAATACTGCCCACTGATTGTTGGCACCTGGGAAATCTGCTTCGGCCACAGTATCACCAGCTGTTACACTGGCTTTACGACGTAAGGTCTTATTCGCACTAGAGAAATTAGCATCGTTTGGATCGGTCCAAGCAGAACCAGGGTCTTCGCCGCGTTTACCGAAGCGATCGATAACCACGTCATCTTTGGTTAATACTAGGGCATCATCACCGTTGAAGAAAGTGACGGTAGAAGCATTGCCGATTTTAAACGCATCTGCGGCCCCAGAATTATGGAATACCAGACTTTTTCCTGGCGCTAAAGTGCCTGTTAAAGTCTCTGTATTACCTGGATCCGTACTACCATTACCAAACAGAGTTAGCTTGTAAACATTAGCATCTAGATCGATGGCGGTGCCACCAACGTTTGAAATCTCAATCGCTTTGTTGTTGCTGCTGCCTTCGATGTATTCGGTTAGCAACAATAAGCCTGGAGTTGCTTCAGAGCCACAAGCGCTTTCACCTGAGCAGCCAAGGCCATCAGAAGTGTCTGTATCAAACACTACCCACTGATTGACTGCACCAGGGAAATCAGCCTCGGCCACGGTGTCACCGGAGGTAACGCTGGCTTTACGACGCAGTGTCTTATTTGCGGTGGAGAAATTTGCGTCGTTTGGATCAGTCCAAGCTGAGCCAGGGTCTTCGCCACGCTTACCGAAGCGATCGATAACCGCGTCGTCTTTGGTTAGTACTAGTGCATCATCACCGTTGAAAAATGTTACGGTTGAAGCGTTGCCCACTTTAAACACATCAGCAGCACCAGAATTGTGGAAAACGAGGCTCTTTCCTGGCTGCAGAGTGCCAGTCAGCGTTTCAGTGTTACCCGGTGCTGATGCGTCAGCACCATTGCCAAATAGTGTCAGCTTATAAACGTTAGCATCCAAATCGATAGCACTGCTACCTAGATTGGATATTTCAATGGCTTTGTTGTTGCTGCTGCCTTCAATGTACTCAGTAATCAGTAAGTCAGCACTCGCCGCAGAAGAAAAAGCGCCCAGAACTATGGCAGTCGCGGTGGCAACTGCACTCATTTTAATTCTCATAATGTTATCTCTTTTGAATCTGTGATGGGAAGCGCACTGCCCGAAAGCAGGCGCTTCATTATCTAGTTGATCGCTTATTTGCGCAGACGACGGCGAATCGCTGCCAATCCGAACAGGGATAACAAGCTGATAAAGCCGGCGCTACCAGCTTTACCATTACCACCAGTGTTATCGGTTTCTTCTTCGACAATGTCGGCAATCAAAGAGTCGCGACTAGATACCTTCGCTAGGAATGTTTGCTGAGACCCTTCTACAAGTTGGCCATTACGCATTAACTTTACAGTCACGTTGTAGATAGCTGATGGCGCACCGAAGACCTCGAAATTCACCAAAGCTGTCGTGCCATTAGAAAGGACCACATTAGGCAGCAGCAGTTGGGTCAAATCTAAACGCTGTTCATCATCATAAGGACTCATACTGATAGTTGCGATATCGCCCACTTGAGCAGAAATATCGGTCGGGATCTGGTAAGGGACCTTGATCAGCTTATTCAGTTTTGTCAGGTTCAGAGGCACGTCAGCATCCGCATCACCAGGCTTATAGCTAAGGCTAATGAGTGCAGGGTCGTGATCCGACGCGCGATACATGTCCGCTTTGTAAAACTTATGCGCGCCAGTACCGTCGATACTACCTTTAAAGCTGTTTTGGTAGTCATACAGGCCGGTCTCTGCAGCGTTAACATGCCAGTCAGTGGCATCAATCACGCGATCTTTCAGAGAAGGCGAGATCAAAATGTGATCAAGCGATCCTATTTCGTCACTGAAAGAGTAACTCCAAGGCGTCTTACCCTTCTCTTTAAACTTTTCACCGACAATATCAATGTAGCCGTAAGTCTTAGTGATAGTGACTGGAGAGCCATCTTCGTTAAACTGAGGCTTAGGCCCAAGGAAAGTGTGGCTAGCAGTGACGATCGTCTTATTACGTGGGTTCTCGGTAAGAACCAGTACAGGATCTTCTTTACCATAGGCGTTCAAATCACCAAGGATGATCTTATCCCCACGCACATCTAGCATCTCTTCACCTAAGTGCACGGCACCGGCTACGCGGAACTCAGCACAAGACCCTTGGTAATCTAGATCGGGTGCTTCACGGTTGTTCCAAGTTGTGGCATTGCCAAACTCAAGACCTTGCCATTCTTCCCAACAAGTAGAGCCTTTTGACTTAAGGTGATTTACAGCTAGCGTCAAGCGCTTGCCTGTTTGGTTAACGATAAAGGTTACCACCAAGGCATCGCGGTGGTAGTTTTGACCGTCTTCTAAGATCTCTTGATTTTGATCTTTGATCACCTCACCTAAGTCGTTGACGATAGTAGGCGCTCTTTGCTGAGGCATTGGGATAACGCGAGTGCGCTCAATGCTCATCTTGCTTGGGCGATAGATGATACCTGTAGCAATTGCGTCAGAACCAATGGCGTCTAGATTATCCAGCATTTGATTGCCGTTGTTGTCAAAACCAACAAACACATAACGGTTTTCAGTAGAGGTAGGGCCATTGTAATCCTGGGCGCGCTCATCCACATACTGGATATTGACCTGGTTCACAATCTCTGCAATGGCACTGTCATTGCCAAAACCGTTGTTTTCAATCTCCATCAGGGCCATCACATCAGCATCCTGAGCACGAATAATTTCTACCAGCTTAGTTCTCTGGTGAATGTATTCATCGTAGGTATCAGCGCCTCGGCTCTGACCAAAGTTGTTATTGTCGCCACCGAAAGGAGAGTTAAAGAAGTTAAACAGGTTCTGACTGGCAACACGGATGGCAAACTCATCTTCTGCCACTGTGTCACTCAGGTCAGGTTTCTTAGTACGCGGTAGGTTGTGAATAAAGTTATCACTCGTCAACTGATTGGTTATGGTCAGGCTGTAGTCCTGGTCATACTTATCAGTGCCAGGGATCAGCTCGGTTTCATATTGACTGATCACACCCTGCGCATTAACGAGACTATCGTCGATACGAATATAGTTAGTGTGTGGGTCACTGTTAAAGCCTGCGTAATAAGGCAACTCGGTGCCGTTGGATTTAGGCGAACTTTCAATCACTAAACGATAGTCATTGTTCTGCTCATAAGCCGCTTTAGACTCTGGGCTTCCAGCAACATGCAAGTGGTTAGGCTGTAAATTAGGACGCTTATAAGCCGCCACCATGTTGTTACGACCGTTAGGAGTTGACAGGTAGTTGTAGCTGAAGCTGCGAGCAATACGCATATCTTGGTCGCCATCAGTCTGAGGATCCAGATCTGTAGGCAAGTTAACCAACATACCTTCATAGCGTTCTAGGGTCTTATCGAAAGAGCCGTTATCAGCGCTAATAACCTCAATATCTGTAGGCAGCGTTAGAATGTTAGTATCAGTCACGTTCCAGCTAAATGCCGTATCAGCTGACAGTTGCGTCTGGCCTTGGTATTCAGCTACTTTACTACCAACACAAACAGTCTGACCTACTTTTAGATCACCAGCAGCGCTAGAGCTAACAAAGATACCATCGGAAGTCTCAGAGTCGTTGTCAGAAACAAGATTGCGAAGATAGAAGCCTTCGTTAGGGATAGAAACCTTAACTGAGATGATCCCCTCTACGGCAACTTTTTCATCTGATTCAGTCTTACCTTCAGCAATTAAAGGCGAGGTAAAGCCTGTCCCCTGAACTTCGCTAGGAGACATGATTTCATTCTTATCCGTTGGACAAGTGAAAATATCCATGATGTCGGCAGCATCAGCAGCGGGCAGCTCTGATTTACCTAAATCATCAAATCTCATTGGTAAGATGTTCTGCCACTTAGTCGCATCGAAGGTGCCTGATTGAGCGGGATTGTTGCCATCAGCGGCTTGTTTACGACGTAAAGTGGTATTCGGTGCCCACTTGCTACCGTCATTCACTGCTCCAACACGATCAATAACGGTATCACCATTTTTCAGGAAAAAGCCGTCATTGCTGGTCATGAACAGGTTGTTATACCTGTTGCTGCTGTCATATGTAGAGACAACAACTGTGCCACCTTGAGTCGCAATAGCATTACGAAACTCTTCAGTCGATCGACTATTAACAATAACCATAGACGCGCCGGAGGCAAGCGTCTGACCACTCAACAGCGGCTTAGCATCAGCGTTGAGTAACTCGTTGTCATACTTGCCGTCAGAGCGTTGGAAAGCTGTAATATCATCAGTAAAAGTGAAGGCATCAGAGCCTGTATTAGTGATCTCAACCGCGCCAACATTGGCATCGGCACTTTGGGTCATTTCGGTGATCAGCAGGTCTTGAACGCCAGCGAAGGCGCCCATGCTGATGGTGCTGGCTATGGCCAGCGATAGGAAACTTTTTTTCATAGTAAACTCTATAAAAGTTGAATTCAATTCGGACTAGAAGTACATACGCGCATAAGCGTAGGCTGCTTCAGGGGCTTCGCCAACTCGGCCTTCTAGGGACAGCACGATGTCGCGGGCAGGACGATAGTTGAAACCTAAACTGGCCCACTGACGCTCTTTTCCGTACTCAGGTGGCAGTTCGGAGTAGTCGTAGTTAGGACCAATAAGATCCCAGCCCTCGTACTCTTCGTGGTTTACCGAGCTGATGATTTCCCAGTGCTGGTTCAGGTCGTACTTAGCACTTACCGTTACTCCCTGATTGCGGAAGGTCTGATAATCTAGGTATACGTCACCGCTCTTACGTGTTGATAAGTCTTCATCTTCTACAAAACCATTTAAACCAATAGATAAATCTGGCATCAGTTTCAGGCGTGCACCGAAACCTATCTGTTGCTGCTCACCATATTTACTGATCCCGTTAGAGCCGCCGCGCGTTTCTAGGCCAACCACAACAGATAGCAGATCAGACATCCACCCCATGTATCCGTTAATGATGTCACCTTGTAGCGCACCACTCTTGTGTTCACCATCGTATGAGTAAGAAGTTCCGAAAATTAGATTTTCAAATTCAGCTTGATACTTAACTGTGTTCTCTTGGTCACCCGCTTCACCGGTTTCAACGGACTTGTTGAAGGTAAAATCACCGAAGTGGTCGTAATCGTCGAATGCTGTATCGGTCAAGCCGAGCTCGATCCACTGTTGTTCGGTGAAGGCATAGCCTACGTACATTTTGTCGATGGCCAATTCGAACTCACCGTCTCCGCCTAGCCAGTTACGGCGTTGGTAATCGAGCTCAAGACGATAGGTAAATTGTTGACGTTGCCCGGTTACGCCCATGGTCGCGAAGCTATCATCTACATAACCCTTGGTATCGTAGAACTCATTGTGGTTGTAATCTGCGTGAGTATCAAAATGCCCACCGACACCCACTTCGCCATATAAGCGAACATTGTCGCCTTGACTGTCACCTTCTAGCATTACAGCGCTTACTGAACCTGCACTAAACATAGTGACAATAGCGATTGCAATTATTGATTTGTTTAACATTGCTGTTACTTCCGATTAGTAATTTGTCAGCCTATATTTGAAGGCTAAACTCAAAATTAAAAATATTTATTTATTAATTCGTAAACTGCTAACGGCTCAGAGAGGTGGAGCATTCGATGGTGAAATCACCAATATCTTTGTTACATATTTCATATATCAACCCCGTTTTTATAATACTATGGTTAATTTTTATTAACCTGGGTTGCGATTGTTACAGAGTTTGATTACAAAAAAAAGAAGTTCCAGTCACATTTTTAAAACATAAGTATATGTCAAATATAGAAAATTTTAAGACACTTGACCGCTGTAGAGAACAGTGGTCTGACTTGTGTTAGTAGGTTTCTAGAAAATCAGTAACTTAAGTGAGAACGTTGTGGTATGTGTTTTGTATAAAATGGTGTGAGAATAAAGGATGCTGTTTTTATAATTAACGAAATGTAGATCATTAATCTGTTACTAGGTACTAAAAATAGTCAGTAAACCTCACTTAACAGCTTTAAAAAGACTTTTATAAAGCAGAAAGCGGGTGCGAATGGCAACTTAACAAAAAGGATGACATTACGTCATCCTTTTTTATGATCTGAAACCTAAAAGCGAGTACTTAAGGACTGGCACTTAAAAGCTAGTCGATAAGATCGTACTGGTTTTTTAGAATTTCAATAATGTCAGCTTTCGGGTTAGATGATAAAGTGATTTTTTTACCGGTCACTTTTTCAGCTACACCAGTATAGGTTTCTGACACCAACATCATCGCCGCTAACGGTAAATCATTATCGCGAGCTAATGCTTCGCGCTCAGGCATTCTGTCTTTATTTAATAAAATGTCGGCATCGTCAAAATGGTTTAATAAAAACTGGCGGAAACCTTCTTTTGAGTTTTCGACGATCTTGCCGTCACGATAAGCAGGACCGTCCCAAATGCGTGAAGAGTCAGGTGTACCGACTTCATCCATATAAATCAGTTTCGAGTGACCATCTTTATCAGTGACATAACCAAATTCAAACTTGGTATCAACAAAGACTTGATCTAACTTGGCTAGCGCATCTGAAATAACATTGAAGCCTTGCTTGAGTAGTTTTTCATATAAGTCGATATCAGAAGCTTTTTCAAAACCAAACGCTTGATAATGGGCTTCAATATCACTGCGGCTAATGTTGACATCATCTTGTGCAGGCACGCCTGGAATACCGGTTAAAATGCCTTTGGTCGACGGCGTGATTAATAGCTCAGGTAATTTTTGATCTTTGCTTAATCCTTCAGGTAGTGTGATGCCACAGAATTCACGCTCGCCTTTAGCGTAAGCACGCCACATCGAACCGGTAATGTACTGACGACAAATAGCTTCAACTTTAATCGGACGGGCTTTTTGCACAATCCACACAAATGGATGCGGGATATCCAGAATATGGCTGTCAGCTAAGCCATTTTCAGCAAATAGCTTAAACCAGTTATTTGAAATAGCGTTCAGTGCCGCGCCTTTACCTGGAATGCCTTGTAAATTGCCTTCACCATGAAAAATACAATCAAAGGCTGAAATTCGATCACTGATCACCATGATAGCAAGTGGGGTATTTTCAGGAACATCATAGCCTTTGTCTTTGATTAAACGACGACTATCAGCTTCAGTTAGCCAGTAAACACTGCGTACTTTACCGCTATGCACGGGTTTGTCTGTGCGGATAGGTAAATCGTTATTAACGGCTAAAACGGAATTGGCAAGACTCATAACGAGTATTCCTCTAGTTGAAGGTGTAAGGGCTATTTTTGATGGCGGCTATTTTACCCGTATTCCTCAGTTTTGCCACGTAAAAAGGCTAGGGTTAAATAGGCTTTTTTGATAACAGAACAATCATGGATATAATTTTGGCCGTAATAAGCAATATCGCCAGCAGACCGTAATATTAGCTGACAGGTATTCGCATATCAGGCAGTATTCAATTCTTTAACATAAAGAGTCAATAACGTGACCAATACCCAAGTCGATAACGCCGCCAAGTTAGGTCTGATTTTTGTTTCCATAGCGGTCTTTTTTTGGGGCATTTTACCCATAGCGTTGAAATTGTCTGGGCAGTTTATTGACCCCGTAACCTTGACCTGGTTTCGATTTGTCATGGCGTTTGTGGTGACACTCTTGCTGCAATGGCGATTTGGTAAGCTTAAACAATTTAATGTTTTAATCAGCAGCGACTGGCTCAAATTAAGCCTTGCCGGTATTTTGTTGATGTTCAATTATGTCTCGTTTGTTTACTCGCTCGACTATCTTGCCCCTGGCACAGCGCAACTGAATTTTCAAACCGCTCCCTTCTTTCTCGCTTTTGGTGGAGTGTTATTATTTAAAGAACGCTTAAATGCGATGCAGCTGAGTTGTTTTGCCACATTAGCCATTGGCATGTTGATGTTTTTCCATCCGAATTTAAATTTGAGTAATAGCGACAATCATCAAATAGTCATCGGGGTGATGATTGTGCAATTTTCGGTATTGTCTTGGACCAGTTATGCCTTATTGCAAAAATCATTAGGCAGTAAATTATCGCCTAGTAATGTGTTGCTGTTTATCTATGGGCTGGGCATTGTTGCTATGGCACCGTTCAGTGACTTTAGTCATTTTGCATTAATGGATTCATCTAACTGGATGGTAGTTATTTTTTGCGGCGCCAATACCTTAATTGCCTACGGCTGTTTTGGTCAGGCGATGAAGTATTGGCCCACGGCTCAGGTTAGCGCCATGCTAGCCTTAACGCCGGTGCTGAGTTTCAGTTCAACGGCCTTAGTGGTCAGCTTAGGCTGGTGGAATGGGGTATTTAGCGCAGATAACCTAGATGCACTATCGCTAATGGGCATAGTGTTGATTATTTGTTCAGTGTTTGCGGTGCAAATATGGCCGCTGTATTTGAAGCGTAAAGCAGCTAAACGGCTTGTGAGCTAAGTTTGCTATTCTATTATGCATGCATCAGCCTGAGTTCAGATAATAGTGACAGGGTATGATGCAGGTTTCTCATGTTTGCGCTAATATCGTTCGATACAATTTAAAACTTAGGCTTGTACTCAAACTCAGCTTGGGCTTTGCTGTCGGTAAAAATTTCAATAGCCTGTTTTTTATTAAAAAAGCGATTAACAAGGTTATTCGGAAATGACTGAATATAGGCGTTAAAGTTAGCCACGTTTTGATTGAAAATTCTTACCGCCGCGCCTACATTGTCTTCTTGTTCGGTCACTTCATACATAAATTTAGCGAATGATTCAGACGCTCTTAATTCTGGATAAGCTTCAACAGCCACATGAATGCCTTTGATTAATGCTTGCGATGCCTGATCGACCTTGCTTTGTAATTGGGTATCAATATTATTGTCTTGTAGCGCATTAATCCCTTGGCGTAATGCAGTGATTTTAGGCAACAACTCTTTTTCATAATCTTGGTGCTGCTGCAGCACGCGGTCAAGCTCTGGCATGATGCGGCCACGTTGTCTTTCTTGCGTTAACACATCCGCCCAGCCTCGCTGTACCGCGTTGTGCTCTTTAACAATACCGTTATAAATACTGAAAACAGCAATGGCGACGACAACCAGAATAGCGATGATAATGAAAGAAGATTGCATAATTTATCCTTAATATAATGGGTTAGCACTGTGTTTGATGATTTGATTCACAAAGCCAAAAATACGGTTTACGGTGAACAATGAGGTCTCATTGAGCAGTTCTTGTTTAAATTTTGTCGGTGAACTAATGTCATAATCCATGGGCGGATTAAGTAAATGAGTATTTTTTTGATTGATCAACACACTGCCATCATAGGCGAATTCAATGGTGAGATCATCGAGCTTATGGGCTAATTGTTCGCACGCAACTACCACAGCCGGTTCTAAAAACTTCGCTGCATTAAATTCAGAGTTTGTTTGCAGGTAAAACTTTTTCTCAAATTCCCGCGAGGCAGGCATAAAGTGTTGTTGCCAATGCTTAGGCAACTTGCTTTTGCTCATCACTAAATGACTTGTGTTATTGATTGCGGGGAAAATCACTCCTTGGCGATAGTAGTGATCGTAAACGGTGCGAGTACGCGTTCTGCTTCCGCCTTTACCGTCAGACTCTTGATAGGTTTCTGTTCTTCTATCGACATAGTGATGGTAAACCACAGAGGCACGAATTAATCCTAGTTCAGAGTTAAAGTCGATTTCTTTGCCCCACTCAACATTTTGAGAATAATTACCTCGTTTAAAATCGACAAATTTATGTTCAGCTTTATTTAAAAATGTCGCTCCACAATCTGTCATATTGTAAAGATGCTTTAGGGCTTCATCTCTGAGTAAATTGGAGAGATCCTTTAGGCTTTTTTGACGCTTAAATACAGTAAAAATACTTGCTATGAGTGACAGTAAGCACAGAGCAAAGATAACAAAGTCACTGTGAGTATAACGATACAACTGACCTTGAGTCTCAAGGTGGAACCAATATCCTATGCTGGCGATAATGGCGGCTAGTATGCCGAGATATAAGTGAGTGTTGCGGTATTTAAGTTGGTGTGGATACGCGATGGCGTTGTCTAA
This sequence comes from Shewanella sp. HL-SH2, assembly GCF_051164935.1. Classification (NCBI taxonomy): domain Bacteria; kingdom Pseudomonadati; phylum Pseudomonadota; class Gammaproteobacteria; order Alteromonadales; family Shewanellaceae; genus Shewanella; species Shewanella sp. HL-SH2. The sequence goes on along the minus strand of NZ_CP195035.1, from coordinate 42,481 downwards.
ACATTCTGTGACAACCGCAATAGATTCTGAGTCAGACACCTTCGCCTGCAATTTTTTAATAAACTGAGTCAGGGCTTTATTATTCATTCTTTTTTTATCTGATAGAGACTTAACTTCAGGGCTGAATGCTGACATAGGTGGAGTAGGTTGTTCTTTTTTAAGATAGTGTAGGTATATTACAAGGCAGAATTAATCTGTAAAGCGTTAACATTATGCGGGCAGTTACCTTTATATTTTATGAGATTGGCATAACCGAGAGTAAAAACAAAAATGGAGCCGTTAGGCTCCATTTTTTATTCAGATAACTGAATGATTTACTGGTAATTAACCATTGTCACGTGGTTTACGTGGACGACGTTCTGCACTAGCAGGACGGTCACCAGCTGGGCGGTCAGTACGTGGACGACGGTCGCCTGATGGGCGGTCACCACGTGGACGACGAGGTGCAGCAGCACCACGGCCAGAATCAACGAAAACTTCATCACCGGCTTCGCGAATGTTAAGTGGACGACCACAAACACGCACTTTTCTTAAGTGAGTTAACACGTCTTTTGGCATGCCATCTGGTAAATCAACGGTAGTCACTTGATCATATAACTGGATTTGACCAATATAGCGGCTGTCGATGTTAGCTTCGTTAGCAATTGCGCCAACAATGTTACCCACACCTACACCATTTTCACGACCCACATCAATTACATAGCGGTTCATTTTCACGTCTGGATTATCTTTTAATCCTTCAGGTTGACCAAATGTAGTTGGTGTTGATGGACGGTTGCTGCGCTCACTGCGTTCACGACGAGGGCGATCGCCACCATCACGAGAACCACGGTCATTACGGTCACTACGTTCATCACGTGAATCACGTTGACGCTCTTGGATCGGCGGTAATTGAAGTGGACGCTCTTGCTGCACTTGCTGTAATAACGCCGCGGCTAATAAATCGGTATCAATTTCTAGCTGAGTACATAATTCTGCAACGGCATTTTTCATGAAATCTAAGTCACCGTTTAAGGTTTCTTGAATTTGCTCACCTAAACGAGATAAACGGCGCTCTGCAACCGATTCTGGTGTAGGAATTTTCATTGGTGCAATACGGCTGTTTGTTGCACGTTCAATTGTGCGAAGCATACGCATTTCACGGCTTGTCACAAACAAAATTGCCATACCTGTACGACCCGCACGGCCAGTACGGCCAATACGGTGAACATAAGCTTCTGTATCATATGGGATATCGTAGTTAACTACGTGTCCAATACGTTCAACGTCAAGACCACGGGCCGCAACGTCAGTCGCAATTAGAATATCTAACTTGCCACTTTTTAACTGTTCGACAGCACGTTCACGTGCTTGTTGGTTCATATCACCATGTAATGGTGATGAAGCATAACCACGTGCTTCTAATTTTTCAGCTAACTCAACACAGCTATTACGGGTACGGACGAAAATGATCACACCTTCAGTGTTTTCAACTTCTAATACGCGTACTAATGCTTCTAGTTTATTGTGTTGTGATACTTGAACATAGCTTTGCTCAATTGACTCAACCGTTGCTTGACTAGACGCGATGCTGATATTAACTGGGTTGGTTAAGTGCTTGCTTGCAACACGCTTAATTTGCTCAGGCATAGTGGCTGAGAATAATGCAAGTTGGCTGTTAGCTGGCTTATGCTCTAATACCCATTCGATATCATCGATAAAGCCCATTTTTAACATTTCATCAGCTTCATCAAGCACTAATGCTTTTAATGAATCTAACTTTAATGTGCCACGACGCATGTGATCCATTACACGACCAGGTGTACCTACAATCACTTGTGGTCCACGCTTAAGGGCGCTTAATTGCTGATGCATACTTTGACCGCCGTAAATAGGCAGTACGTGGAAGCCTTTCATATGTTTAGCATAACTACCAAATGCTTCTGCTACCTGAACGGCTAGCTCACGAGTCGGTGCTAATACTAATATTTGAGGGGCGTTTAGATTGATATCTACTTTGTTAAGCAGTGGTAATGCAAAAGCACCTGTTTTACCAGTACCAGTTTGCGCTTGACCGATAATATCTTGTCCTGCCATAAGCGGGTCGATACTAGCTGCTTGAATGGGTGTTGGGTTCTCATAGCCTAATTCGTCTAGAGCACGCAACAAGTTCTCAGACAGGCCGAGTTCGCGGAAAGTTCTTTCATTGGATGACATTGGGTTGTAGCCTTGTGGATGTGCACGAAATTCGGATGCTCGTGCTGAGTTTCACAGACAGAAAATCAACCCCGTGTCGATTTCCCGCGCCGAAAGGGCGATATTATAGCAACCATTTTGCGGTTTGACTATATAAAATATAATAAATAATTCAATGTGGCCTGATTATTGCCTTATTTAAACTTAATTTTTGGGTTATTTTTCTTTTAACTGCATGTTAGTTTGTGTAATAAAGCTAAAGGCCATTTCCGTTACGCTGGTTAGGAAGTCGATATTTAGCGTGTCTATAGTGTCATCAACCGTATGGTATTTGCTGTGCGGTGGTACGCCAAAATATATCCAGGGAATACCGGCTTTATGAAAAGGGTAGTGGTCGGAAGCTTTTAGCCAGTTCATGCGCTTTATACCCGCGGTGTTAAATTTAGAATAACTTAGTCGAATACACATTTGATGCTGTTGACTTAGCCAAGCTTGTGTCTGGCTAAAGTGGCTGAAGTTTTGCTCGCCTTCTATATAGATTGCCCGCGGTCTTGAAGGGTGGCCAATCATGTCTAAGTTCATTGCAAGTTCAACCTCCATATCTGGTGTTGCCATCATCTGTTCAACTAACCCATAGCTACCATACAGTCCTGGTTCTTCAGCGTCCGTGGCAACCAACATGAGATTAATATCTTTTAAGCCGGTTAATTGCCATTGTTTTGCCATAGCCAGTAAGCCTGCTACACCAGAAGCGTTGTCGTCTGCACCATGAAAAATACGTTTACCCTGTTGGCCTAAATGATCATAGTGGGCGGTAATTACTCGCCAGCGGTTGGATGGCACGCGGCTAGGAATGACGCCTATTATATTAACCCCTTGTAGTTGGCTAAATTGGTATTGATAGTTAAAAGTGACTTTAAAGGATTGCTGCCAAGGGATTAAACCAATGTCAGTAAAACGTTGAGCCAGGTAGTTTTGTGACAAAACAGCCCCTTGGGTACCGGTTTTACGGCCGCTAAATTCTATGGCGGTAAGCGTGCGGATATCTTCAATAATTTGGGACTGGTTGGCCCATTGATGTTGCGGCGGCAAATTACAATTTATTGAAGCGGTATTGGCGCAGCCTGTTAACATGATTAACAATGCGATACACATTAAGCTATGGGATAATTTAGGTTGAGCGAAGATGTTGATATTTATTGGTAAAAGGCGGGTATTTCCCTTTAGCGGAAAGGCAGATTTAAGCGTGCTTGTCATCTGGTGCTCTCCGTAAAGGGAATGAATCGACTGTGATTATTTTTTAGTGCTTTTTTTAGCTTTGCTTACTTTATTAGTCGCTGCGCGCTGCTTATGTAATACCAGCATTGGCTTTAAAAACCGTGCCGTATGCGAGGTTGGGTGCTCGGCCACATCTTCAGGGCTGCCAGCAACTAAAATATTCCCGCCTCCTGAGCCGCCTTCTGGGCCTAAATCGATAATCCAATCCGCTGTTTGAATCACATCTAAGTTATGTTCAATCACCACGATAGTATTGCCGTGGGATTTAAGGCGATGCAATACATCTAATAGTAGTTGAATATCAGCAAAATGAAGCCCTGTAGTTGGTTCATCCAAAATGTATAAGGTTTTACCTGTGTCGCGTTTTGACAGCTCTTTAGCCAGTTTGACACGCTGCGCTTCACCGCCAGATAGAGTTGTCGCACTTTGCCCTAAGCAAATATACGACAAACCGACATCCATCAGTGTTTGTAATTTGCGGGCAATTGCAGGAATCGCATCAAAAAACACCCGGGCTTCTTCAATAGTCATTTGCAGGACTTCGTGAATGTTTTTGCCTTTGTATTTTACTTCTAAGGTTTCACGGTTATAACGCTTGGCTTTACAGGCATCACAAGGCACATATACATCGGGTAAAAAGTGCATTTCGACTTTAATTAAGCCATCACCCTGGCACGCTTCACAGCGACCGCCTTTGACGTTAAACGAGAAGCGACCCACCAGATAACCCCGGGTGCGGGACTCTTGAGTCGCGGCAAATATCTCCCGTATTGGGGTGAAAATACCCGTATAGGTAGCAGGGTTTGATCGGGGCGTTCGGCCAATTGGGCTTTGATCAATATCGACGACTTTATCGCAATGCTCCATGCCTTTAATTTCTTTATAAGGCGCGGGTTCATCAACAGTTGCGCCATTGAGCATGCGATGGGCAATTTTGAAAAAAGTATCATTAATCAGGGTCGATTTACCCGAACCCGATACACCGGTTACGCAGGTTAATAGGCCGACTGGAATAGTTAAGTCGACATTTTGCAGGTTATTGCCCGTAGCACCAAAGAGTTCTATGACTTTACTCGGGTCAATAGGAGTGCGTTGGTCACTAATGTGAATTTGTTTTTTGCCTGACAGATACTGACCCGTAACAGATTCAGCGCAATTAAGAATATCGTTTAAGCTACCCTCTGCAATAATCTCCCCGCCATGAACCCCTGCGCCAGGGCCAATATCAATCACATGGTCAGCCATACGTATCGCATCTTCATCGTGCTCTACCACAATGACGGTATTACCTAGATCACGCAGGTGCATTAAGGTATGCAATAGACGTTCATTGTCACGTTGATGCAAGCCGATTGAGGGTTCATCGAGCACATACATTACCCCGACTAATCCTGCACCAATTTGACTGGCAAGACGAATACGCTGCGCTTCACCGCCTGATAAGGTGTCAGCCGAACGGGATAAGCTTAAATAATTAAGACCGACATTAACCAAGAAGCCTAAACGCTCACCAATTTCTTTTAAAATTTTGTCAGCAATTTGTGCCCGCTGGCCATCAAAAGTTAATTCAGCAAAATAGCTTTTTGCTTCGCCAATTGACCAGGTGGTCAATTGTGGCAAGTTGAGATCGCCAATAAACACATTGCGGGCTTCTTCACGTAAGCGTGAGCCACCACAGCTATTACAAGGCTGCATATTGATGAATTTAGATAATTCTTCACGTACCGAGTTACTTTCAGTTTCGCGGTAGCGGCGATCCATATTATTGAGAATGCCTTCAAAGGGGTGATTACGCACCACAACATCGCCACGATCGTTTATGTATTTAAAGGCAATGCTTTGTTTACCTGAACCGTATAGCACCAGCTTTTTGATCTTGTCATTGAGCTGTTCAAAAGGGGCTTCAACATCAAATTTGTAGTGTTCAGCTAATGAACTAAGCATTTGAAAGTAATAAAAGTTACGACGATCCCAACCGCGAATTGCGCCGCCTGCTAAAGATAATTCACTATTGGTGATCACTCTTTCTGGGTCAAAAAACTGTTGTACCCCTAAACCATCACAGGTTTGACAAGCACCCGCCGGGTTATTGAATGAAAAAATACGCGGCTCAAGTTCGGTCATCGAATAGCCACAATGGGTACAGGCAAAGTTGGCTGAAAAAATCAGTTCTTCAGTCTTGTCATCTTCCATTGAGACAATTTTAGCAATACCACCGGACAGCTCTAATGTGGTTTCAAATGATTCGGCTAAACGTTGTTTTAAATCTGGGCGCACTTTGAAACGGTCAACCACCACTTCAATAGTATGTTTTACGTGTAAATCAAGCGTTGGTGGGTCGGTTAAATCGCAAACTTCACCGTCAATTCGGGCGCGGATATAACCTTGGGCAGCTAAGCTTTCTAATAATTTTACGTGCTCACCTTTGCGATCATTAATCACAGGAGCTAAAAGCATTTGACGGCTGTCTTCTGGTAATGCGAGTACCTTATCGACCATTTGGCTGACGGTTTGTGCTGCTAAAGGTTGCGCATGTGTGGGGCAACGTGGTTCACCCACACGGGCAAATAATAGTCGCAAGTAATCGTAAATTTCGGTCACTGTGCCAACCGTTGAACGTGGGTTGTGCGAGGTCGATTTTTGCTCAATCGAAATTGCTGGGCTTAATCCTTCGATATGATCAACATCAGGTTTTTCCATTAAACTTAAAAATTGGCGCGCATAGGAGGATAAAGACTCGACATAGCGGCGCTGGCCTTCTGCATACAAAGTATCGAAGGCTAATGACGATTTTCCTGAACCAGATAATCCTGTGATAACAATTAGCTTATCTCTAGGGATGGTTAAATTGATGTTTTTAAGGTTATGGGTTCGGGCACCGCGGATTTCAATATTGTCCATTTACTCGCTCTATGTTCGCTATGGGGCAAAATGGGTTTTAGTATCGCACATTAAGCACAAGCTGTAAGGGGCTGTTAATCTTTCTAGGTGATTTACCTTAAAAGTTCAACAAACACAGATTATTTATCATAGTGATATGTCGTCTTAGCTAGTACGAATAGAACCCAAAAATAGATTAGTGATATTTTAAATTCAGCTTTAACTCTCAAACTGTGATTTCCTTTTGAGCATGTGATTCAGGCTATGGTAATATGCGCGATTCGTAGAATTGCTAAAAAGGTATTTGAATGGCCAGTAATGGGCTGTCGGGCATGGAAAAAAAGGTCGCGTTTTCGTTAGCCAGTGTATTTGGTTTACGGATGATGGGGCTATTTATGATCATGCCGGTATTTGCGTTATATGGGCAACACCTTGAAGGATTCTCTCCACTTTGGGTGGGTATTGCCATAGGTGCCTATGGACTCACTCAGGCTATGTTACAAATTCCGATGGGTATACTGTCTGATAAGTATGGCCGCAAACCGATAATTATGGCTGGGTTAGTGGTATTTGCCATTGGCAGTTTAATTGCCGCATCATCTGATCATATTTATGGCGTAGTATTTGGCCGCGCTGTTCAGGGGATGGGCGCAATAGCTGCTGCTGTTTTAGCACTAGCGGCTGACTTAACCCGTGATGAGCAACGTACCAAAGTGATGGCCGTTATTGGTATGTGTATTGGTTTTTCATTCGCGCTTTCTCTTTTGCTTGGCCCTTTAGTGGCACAACATCTTGGCTTAACTGGTATATTTCTACTGACGGCAGTGTTAGCCGTTGTTGGTATTGTGATAGTGCAATTTTTGGTACCAAACCCTATCAGTCAAGCTCCTAAAGGCGATACTTTAGCAGCACCCGCCAAACTCAAAAAAATGCTGCTAGACCCGCAGTTGTTTCGCCTAGATGCAGGTATTTTTATTTTGCATTTAGTATTAACTGCGGTGTTTGTTGCATTACCATTAGATTTGGTCGATGCCGGTTTAGTTAAAGAAAAACATTGGATGTTATATTTCCCCGCGTTTATTGGCGCATTCTTTTTGATGGTGCCATTGATCATTATCGGGGTGAAAAAGAATAACACCAAAACCATGTTTCAAATTTCGCTGTTATTGATGATGGCATCCTTAGGTGCTATGGGGATTTTTGCTGATAATTTATGGGTGCTAAGTGGGGCGGTAGTATTATTTTTTACCGGTTTTAATTATCTTGAAGCTTCATTGCCTAGCTTGATCGCCAAGTTTTGCCCTGTGGGTGATAAAGGTTCTGCAATGGGAGTGTATTCTACCAGTCAGTTTCTTGGGGCGTTTTGTGGTGGTATGTTAGGTGGCGGAGCCTATCAGTTGGTTGGTGCCTCTGGGGTGTTTTTTGTTGCGCTTGGGCTAATGACACTGTGGCTATTTTTGACTTTTGGTATGGCTAAACCCGTACTGCTAAAAAGTTATACCCTTGAAGCCAATATAAAAGATAGGCCCCATGCACAAACAATGGCCGCACAGTTATCAAATTTGACCGGTGTAGCCGAAGCAATAGTGGTACTTGAGGACAAAGTCGCCTATTTAAAGGTGAATGACGATTTCAATTTAAGCGAAGCCAGAGCTGTGTTAGGCTCTGTCAATTAGATCATTTTGATCAACCGAATAAGTATATAGAAAAGATAATCGCAGGAGATTTCGATGGCCAGTCGTGGTGTGAATAAAGTCATTTTAGTGGGTAACTTAGGTAAAGATCCTGAGGTACGTTACATGCCAAATGGTAATGCCGTTGCCAATTTTACTGTCGCGACAAGTGAGTCGTGGAAAGACCAACAAGGTCAGCTACAAGAGCGTACTGAATGGCATAACATTGTTATGTACCGTCGTTTAGCTGAAGTGGCCGGCGAGTACCTTAAAAAAGGCTCAAAGGTTTACCTTGAAGGCAAATTGCAAACCAGTAAGTGGCAAGATCAAACTACCGGTCAAGACCGTTATAAAACTGAAATCAATGCGATGGAAATGCAAATGCTTGACAGCCGCAATAGCGGTGCAGGTCAAGATAATAATCAATATGATCAATCGACACAGCAACGTGCTCCACAAGCGCCACGCCCAGCAGCCCAGCCTCAGTACAATCAAGCGGGTGCTAACCAAGGTACAAACCAGGATAGTCATCAACACTCAGCGGGTGGTTACCAACAAGCACCTGCTCAAGGCGGTTATGCTCAGCAAAATAAGCCTGCACCACAACAACCTGCTTATGCACCAAAGCCACAAGCTCCACAAGGTAATTATCAACCACAAGCTCAACAAAATGCAGCACCAGCTCAGCGCCCAGCGCCTCAGCCTGCTCAAAACTTCACTCCTGATTTGGATGAAGGTTGGGATGATGATATTCCGTTTTAGGGTTTATGCTGTTAATGCTTAACGCAAGTTAACTGAACTTTAAGGCCTGCTTGCAGGTCTTTCTCTTTTATATGTTTGGTCTGTAAACTCTGTTTAGATGACTTAGACAATCTGAGAAAGAAAATAATGATGGAAAAAATTCTGTTCATTCGTCATGACAAGATTGGAGATTTTATTCTCACATGGCCTGCTTTTTATATTTTGAAAAAAGCGCTACCCAATACGCGTATTGAGGTGTTTGTGGCGCCTGTGATGAAAAGCTTTGCGCTGACTTGTCCTTATATTGACGATGTGGTGGTTGATACCGGCGATGATACCCAGTTAGTCGAGCAAATTAAGGCGAATAATTATGATGCTGTTATCGTGTCGCATTCTGACTTACGCATTTATCGTTTAGTTACCAAAGCGGCTATTGCATATAAAATTGCGCCTAATCATGGCTGGTTTCAATATCTGTACCCCCACCGCGCTAACACTCAGTATAAAAAAGGTGAGCCCTGTTGGCGTGGTAGTTACATGTTGGCGGAACAATTTCTAAATAATCACCAAATATCGATCCCGGCGTTACCGACGCAATTATGGGATGTTAATTCTGAACGTGAGCAGTGGCGCAAATATTATCAGCAACAAAATGATGAAAAGTTAATATTTATTCACCCCGGTACGGGTGGTTCATCTGGCAGCTTGCCGGTTGAACATTTTGGCCAACTTATCAAAAAAATTGATAAGCTTACAAGTTTAGATTGTCGATTTGTTCTAACTTACAACGGTGATGAGAAAGCACTGGCGCTTAACATTCAATCTATGTTGAAGAAGACCAAAATTAAAGTTGAATTAGCGACGCCGCTGAAAAGTTTGGCTGATTTTGCCCGTTCAATTGTTGCTGCAGACATGTTTATAGCGGGCTCCACAGGACCGCTGCACATTGCTGGACTGCATAATATTCCAACGGTGGGCTTTTATGCTGGGCGGCGATCTCAACCTAAAGTCAAATGGCAAACATTAACAGAGCCAGCTAAAAGGCTCGCATTTACGCCACCTGTTGGTCGCCGTACCGGTCGAAATATGGCCTTAGTTGATGTTGATCAAGCGGCAGAAAATATTAGTGAATTTTTAAACCGACATTATGCTAAATAAGCCAAATTTGAATAGTTTGTTTAAACAAAATTAATCCAACTTAGTGGAAGCAAAAATATGATCGTAATTACTGGAGCCGCAGGCTTTATTGGCAGTAACTTAGTTAAGACACTCAATCAATTAGGTCGAACCGATATTATTGCGGTAGATGATTTAACTGATGGTACCCAAATGTTCAATTTGGCAGATTGCGAAATTGCTGACTATTTAGATAAAGATGCTTTTCTTGCTCAAGTAAAATCAGGCCAGTTAGGTTATGAGGTTGAGGTAATTTTTCATCAAGGTGCTTGTTCATCCACCACCGAGTGGAACGGCAAGTTTATGATGGAAAATAACTTCGAATACTCGAAAACTTTATTGCATTTTTGCCAGGCTAACAATGTTCAGTTTATCTATGCGTCATCAGCATCGGTATACGGTGGCAGCGAGAGTTTTGTTGAACAACGTGAAGTGGAGAAGCCGCTTAATGTGTATGCATATTCGAAATTTTTATTCGATCAATATGTCCGTCAGCAAAAGTTAACCACGCAGGTTGCTGGATTACGTTATTTCAATGTTTATGGCCCGCGTGAACAACACAAAGGCGGCATGGCAAGCGTAGCATTCCACTTTAATAACCAAATAAAAGCCAATGGCGTGTGCCGTTTATTCGCTGGGGTTGATGGTTACGGCGACGGTCTGCAATTACGTGATTTTGTGTTTGTTGAAGATGTGGTTCAAGTCAATTTGTGGTTATGGCAAAACGCCAAAGTATCGGGGGTTTTCAATTGCGGTACTGGTAAAGCACAAAGTTTTAATGACGTTGCAAATGCGGTAATTGACTATCATGGTAAAGGCCATATTGAGTATATTCCGTTTCCAGATAAGCTAAAAGGTGCATACCAGAGTTACACTCAAGCTGATTTAACTCAGCTTCGTGCGGTAGGTTGCCAGCACCAATTTAAGACAGTAGAGCAGGCTGTGCCTGAGTACTTAGATTGGTTGAAAGCGCAGCACTTTATTGGACAGTAAATTGTTTTTAATTGTTTGATGTTATCTGGAAAATTAAATGAAAAAGGCTATTTTTACGCTGGCGATTGGTGATACCAATCCAATGTATAACGCAGCGTTACTCGGATTTAAGCTTTATGCTGAAAAAGTGGGTGCAGACTTAATTGTGTCTGACCAATTTCATTATCCAATCAACATACAAGACCCTCAGCATACCGCTAGTCCAGCTTGGACCGAAAAGCTATATATTAAAGAGCTACTAAAAGAATACGATCGAGTTTTGTATGTCGATGCTGATATTATTATCACTCCACACGCAAAGGATATTTTTGAACAATACGATGACCTGGAAACCATTTATATGTTCAATGAAGGCGCTTTGTTAGAGCGCCAACCTGTACTCGATAAAATATTTGCCATAAAAGGGCCTGTCGCTGATTGGCCGCAAGTCAATGGTCGCCCAGTGTATTTTAATCTAGGCTGTATGCTGATCTCGAATCAAAGCAAATTATTCGACATCGCCACTTTAGAAGACTTACAACAGGTTTGTAATCACATTAAATATTATGAGCAAACCTACATCAATTATCTGATCCAGCGAGATGGGTTAAAGTATCAAAGTATTGATGCAGAATTTAATCGTATGGATGTGCTAGGACAAGACGGCTATCGTAATGCCAGCTTTATTCATTATGCAGGTCGTGGATACACTAACTCCTCTTTAAAGCGCGAAGTGCGATTTGTGAATGATTTTTGTGAATTGAACCAAAATCTCATAGCCAGCGAAACATTGGCGCAAATTAAGCAAAGCGGCTGGGATCTTTTTATAAACAAAGCCCATAAACGTTACAAACTGCCCAAATTTATGCTGAACTATCTTGCTAAGAAGTTTGTCACTATTTAGTGTTTTGGTAGTGGCGAGTCGCGCGATAGGCAATATCGGTAGCGCAATTTATCTGGAGTGATCAATTTTGCTTAAATATAAAGTCTTTGTCATTAACCTTAACCGCTCTCCAAAGCGGTTAGAGGCTATTTCTGCACAGTTACAACAGCAAAACATTCCTTTTGAACGTATTGAAGGGGTGGATGGTGCGACATTAACTGCTGAACAAATTGAGGTCGTTTCGCCACGCTTATTAGCGCAAAAAAGCTACCATAGAGATTTGGGTAAGGGCGAAATTGGTTGCTCATTAAGTCATAAACGCGCTTGGCAAAAAATCATCGATGATGATCTTGATTTCGCCTTTGTGCTTGAGGATGACATTGGCTTAGAAGACAACTTCGCTGATGTAGTTAATTTAATGGCAAACTTACCCCATGCAAATTGGGACTTTATTAAGTTGTATCCGCTACGTCGTGGTGGTGGGAGTAACATTAGAGATTCATTTGATTATCAAGGCCACCAATTTGTCAGTTACCATAAGTTTCCGATAAGTGCGGTCGCGCAAGTGATAAGTAAGCAAGGTGCTAAGTCGCTATTAAAAAATATGCCTTATATTGTTGAGCCAGTGGATGGACATATTAAATCGTGGTGGTCATTGGGTATTTATCCATTTGGGCTAATTCCTTATTGTGTATCAGTCGACCTGGCAGGGCTTTCAGATATCAATCCTGTGGGGAGTTTAGAGAAAATGCCGCAACGCAAGCTCACCAAACTGCGTTTGAATTGGTCTAGAGCCTTTAAACGTATGCTAGTGACACCATCATTAGACAAGCATTTTAACCAATTTAAAAACAGTTTGAAGTAAGGGATAATGTGAGCGGATTAATCAGCCATCAGCAGCTACTTAATGCTAAAAAAGTACTTTATATGACTCACTTGGCCATTGGAGACTTTGTCTACCAAGGTGTCTGGTTATCTGCGTTAAAAGCGAAATATCCCCATTTGACCATTGATATTTGGTTTGACGATTGTCGACGTAGTCCGCATGAATGGGCTGGTGGACGCAATCAAATTTTAACCGAGTGGATTAATGCCATTGGTGATTTTGGTGATATATATCCTATTGTGTCTAATATCGCTGAGCGTGAGCAATACATTACCAAGGCCCAGCAACAAAATTATGATGTTATTGTGTTTGTGGGCAAAAACCGTTCAACTCAATATGCAAAGTTAGCACGCACTATTTCTAAACAAGCGCTCAGTGTTGCGACCACAAGTGGGGCGAATTTTTTCAGTAATTGGCTTTATTTTAATAAACTAGATGGGGTGATTAGTTACGATGATATTGCTGACTCGACCCAGCATATTACTGAGTTATATGCTGAGTGTTTTAAGCAGCTTTTAGGGTTAACCACATTAGATCTGGTGTCTGGCTATACCCAACTGATGATCCAGCCGGAAGAGAAATACACCCAGCAAGCCCAGCAACTTATAGATGATTTAACTGGTAAAGATAATACCAAGCTAATTTGTTTTATGAATCATTTATCGACTGCGGATAAGAAAGATTATCCCTGGGCCCAGTTAAAGACGGTTATGTTGACGTTAGCTCAGCTTTATCCGCAAGTGGTATTTATCATCAATACTCCACCGAATAAATTGATGTCAGTACAGCAGGATGTAGAGGCTGATAAAGAGTTATTAGCGTTAAAAATTCAGGTTTTTACTGCGCTAGAAAACTTTTTTCAGCTACCAGCCTTAATGGCAAAATGTGACTTCTGTTTGAGTGTCGATACTGCAACAGCACATTTGGCAGTCAGTATGAAGGTACCTCAAGTGACCATTATGGCAAGTGACTTTAAATTGTGGCAGCCTTTGGGTGACAGCCTTATTTTAGAGGGCACAGGCAAAGCCAGTTCAGTTGCCACTGACACTGTTATTGATGCCTGTAAGATCCAATTGAGTAAGTGTATTAAATAGTTATTTTTGATATAGAAAGGGCTTATAAAATGTTCAAAGAAATAGTGAGCATTTTATAAGTCAATTCGGTCTACTTTAATCTGATGGGATCTGATACTTATCGAGAATTTTTTGATATTCCCCCGTAGATTTTAGTGTCTTTACACCTAGATCAAATTGTTGTGCTTTGATCAGTTTATTAAGATTAAAGCCAACGTATAAACTGATTTTATCTGGCATGGAACCAGCATATTTTATTTTTTCAGACAATTTTAGTTGTCTAGCAGTGTATTGAATAACATATCTATTACCAATAATAATTTGGTGCCTCCCTCTGATCATTCTTATAATATTCATCGACAGTGGTTTATCGCCAACAGCCCAATATATTTGCTGATTATTGGACAAGTAAGACTCTAATGCTTCGCCGTAATCGTATCCCTTAATAACTGCAATAGATTTTGATGAAAGATCGCTCAGTTTTTCATATCTCCAGGGATTATTGTTAACAGTAAAAAAATCATTACTTACCTCACCGACAACAGTCTCCCCAGTAAGTAAGCCTTGTTCAACAGCCACACTTTTTGATATGGCTAAAACTGCGTCAATATTGCCAACCTGAGTTTCTTTTAATGCACGGTTAAATGGCATGGGTACAAAAGTTACCTGTACCCCCTGGATTTCAAATGCTCGTTGTACTATTTCAACTAGATAACCTGGTTGGTCGTCACAAATGTAAGGGCACCAGACATCAGAGGCTATGTGGATAGTCTTTGCGGAAACTGGAAAACAACATATTATCAAAGTAACAATAGTGCTTAATACGGACTTTTTTGACATAGTGGCTCGTAACATAGGTGCCTTGAGTGCTTCTGGGGGCGCTATTTTAGCTATTCATATTATTTGATCAATATTTTTCGATTATAAATTAAACAATTTTTTCTTTAGGTAACCAAAGATAAATAAGTTGTCGTTTGTGTTGGTATTTTTTTACCATATTGTTGCGATCTCTTGGTTAGTGGTTTTTATTTAAATTATAGGACTAAAAGTATGCTTCAGAATAAAATGATACAGCAGGTGGTGTTTGATCAACCTGGAGATGCTAATGTCATGGGGCTAGGTAGCGGTAGTCTTGCACCTTTACAATCAGGTCAGGTTTGCATAAAAGTACACGCTGCAGGCGTCAACGGCCCTGATATTAAACAACGTATGGGAGCCTATCCCGCTCCTGAGGGCGCAAGTCCTATTCTTGGTTTAGAAGTGGCAGGCGTTATCATTGCGATAGCGGATGATGTTAACCAGTGGGATATTGGGGATAGAGTTTGCGCTCTGGTCCCCGGTGGTGGCTATGCAGAACAAGTTAATACCTTTGCTGCACACTGTTTACCCATTCCTGCAGCTTGGAGTTTTATTCAAGCTGCGGCGCTGCCTGAGACCTTTTTTACGGTTTGGGGCAATGTGTTTATGCGGGCAGGATTAAAAGCGGGTGAAACAGTGTTAGTGCATGGAGGGTCTGGCGGTATTGGTAGCACGGCGATTAAGCTTGCCAGCCAGCTTGGTGCAAACGTTTTTGCCACATCAGGCACCGATGATAAATGCCAGTTCTGCCTTAGCCAAGGTGCCACGCATGCGATTAACTATAATAACCAATCCTTTGCAGAGTCTATTCTGTCGCTAACTCATCATCAAGGTGTTGATGTGGTCGTCGATATTGCGGGTGGCGATTTTATTAATGAAAATTTAAAAGTGCTCGCAATGGATGGACGAATGGTATCAATTGCGATGCAAAGAGGGCCTAAAGCAACGGTTGATATTTTCAGGTTAATGGCTAAACGTATTATATGGACTGGTTCGACGTTACGACCACAAAGTGTAGTAGCAAAAGCCCAGATTGCCGCAGAGCTTAAGCAGCATGTTTGGCCGTTACTTGAAAGCGGACAATTTACGCCACCCATTGATAAAGTGTTTGCGTTTAATGAGGTGGTTCAAGCTCATCAATATATGGAGTCAGGTATGCATAAAGGCAAAATAATTTTAAACTTGTGTGACTAAAACTCAGAAAGATCTGATAAAAACTTGAAGCATGAAAAATTTAAGCTAATCTGCAGTTATCAAATATAAATTGGATGATTTTAAAGCAAGAAAGTGTCGGTTTATGCTTGTGTAAAGTGAAAGTTTTTAACGACGTATCATGAGACATACATAAATTTTGTGCTTTTTTTAAGGTCATTACGCTATTGGTAAATTATTTTTGAATATTTTTACCAAAATTTGAAAATTAACTAAATTAGGCATTGATTCTCTGTATTATTCTGTTTAAATACCCACATTATTGAAGCTTAATAATATTGAGCCGAGGTTATTAGTAGTTCATCGAGCATATCTTTTTGGTATATGTGTTGATTTAAGGGCGTTAGCATATATGTATAACACAGTAAAAAAACAATTATGGGTTGGTGAGTTAAGAACGGCTAGAGGGAATACAATTGTTATTCACGACGGCCAATTACCTGAAGCATCCAAAGGGCGTATCTATTTATTTAATACAGTACGCAATGTCATCATTGAGTATGTAGAAGATATCGTTAAAGTAAATTTGCATGATCTTGATGAGGCACAAACTAAAGCTGCGTTGGCTGAGTTTGGTGATGCTTGGCAAGTCGCCCGTGCTGAGTTTATGGCTAAACAGCAAACTCGCATTGATTTGTCTAAGGTGCCCGATACCGCGCCTCCAAAGAAAGCTAAGCCAGCACCTGAGCCAGATGAGATTGCAGATGGTGACGATATTGATGTCTTTGATGACGCTGATGATTCAGATGATGATTTTGACATGGATGATGGTGTCGACGATTAAGTTGTTTGAGTCAAATAGCTAATAAAGTTGAATAAGCCAATAAAAAACCAGTAGCATGCATACTACTGGTTTTTTTGTGGGTGATAGATACCCTAATGATGATTAGGTGAGTTTGATATCAACAGGCGGGGCTATGTAGCCTTGGTGTGCATCTAAGCGTAAGTCGTTAAAGCGGCTTAGCTGCTTATTCTCTTGAATTCCCGTCACTATAACTTGAATATCTAGTCCTTTTGCCACGTTAACCAACGCGCGACATAGCTCACTGTTGTGTTGATTCTCTTCGATAAAAGCAAAAGATTGATCCAGTTTTACATAGCTGGGTCTTAGGTTTTGTAAATAGGCCATGGAGCCGAATTGACGACCGAAATGGTCAATACCGAAGTGGGCACCACAATCACGAATAATATTGCACAAGTGTTCACATGAGCTTAAATCGCTATAGACACTTGCTTCAGGGATCTCAAAACAAATGCGTTCAGGCGTTTTATGATTTCTAAGGAATTTCTTAATCCAAAGATGAAACTCATGATCGCCAATACTTTGATAAGTTAGGTTAATGGCCACAGGTTCAAAATTACGGTCAAATAAATGATGGCTATTAACGGTTTCAATTAAGCAGCGATCTAACACGGTACCCAATGATAAAATTTCCACAAAAGGCATAAACTGACCTGCATGTAACACTTCATTATCTAATGTGAGTTGACAGTAGAGTTCACGTTGACACACTTCATTGTTTTCATTTAATAATATGGGTTGCCAACGAAATTGAAATTGATTGTTATTGATTGCGTGGGTGAGCTTTTGTCGCCACTCATCACGGCTGAATAATTGCTGCTGAGTATTTTCATACCAATGAAAGATTTTATTATCTTTAATCGATTTTTGTAACGCATTGTCAGCTTGAGCAAGTATGTCCGATACACTCATTTGACCTAAACGTTCAGCGATACCAATATTGAATTGCTCATTGGGTTTACAACCTGCTTTCGATATTTCTTTATTGATTGTGCGGATCATGCCCTGTAAGTATTTACTGAGTTGTTCGTGTTCACTTTCTTCAATTAAGAAGGCGAATTCATATGCAGCTATGCGTGCAATAACAGAAGGGCTAATTTCATCTAAATGGTGATGTAATTTATTGCCAAGTAACTTGATGGTTTCATCTCTTACTTGATAGCCATACTGGCTATGCACATCTTCAAGCCAGTCCATTTTAACTAAAAATAATGCACCAGAACTAGGTTCACTGAGCCAACCATTAATCCGGCTTACCATATATTGACGGTTAGGAAGATTGGAAACTTGATCAACTAAGTTTTTCTTACGTAAAGCTGATACTTCTTCATCTAGCGAATTAAACACCTGTTTAAGTTGGCTCGACATGCTGTTAAATGCTTGAACCAATTCCTTTAACTCTGTTGTTTTAGGGGTTGGCATATCTGGGCCAAATTGACGATTAGCAATTTTTTTAGCGTGCTCTGATAGCGAATTCAATGGTTTTAAGATGATGCTTAAACCAACTCGAGCAAAGATGATGGCGATTAAGAATAAAATTGAAAATACTATGATGATATTGGTTATAATCCGCCACATCTCCTGGTAACCAAACCCTGGGTGAGCAGTTATTTCAATTTTAGCCAGCTGTAACCAACCTGATGTGATGATACTTTCTTTAGCAATAGGCTTAAAAATTTCAAGGTCAATAAACCATTGGGGGACATTTTGTACTCGAATGGCATTATTCCAAACTTGCTGTTTACCATCAACTAACCAGGTAAGCTTAATTTGTTGGTAATATCCACCTTCAAACAAGACATTGACTAAGGTCTCTGTTGCAGCATCATCACCGGCTTCTAAAGCTGGTACAAGCATCAGTCCTAATGAGTGACTGGCATTATTAAGGTCCGACTCCATTTGCTTTGCGAGAAAGCTCTGAGTCTCGTTAAATTGCACGTAAGCTAAGCTTGCTATCGTTAGCAAGAATAGTACGAAAAGTAACGCATAAATCTGTCGAAACAGGGTCATGTGGTCACTACTCCATTTTAAGTTTGGGTTGACGTAAACGGTCAACACCTAAGCGATGTGTTAAATCATTCCATTTTTCTAGTCGTGATGATGAGCCTGCTAACACCCCTCGACCTTTTTCTTTATTTAACCATAACTGCTTACCGTTAAAGCTATACACAGGGAGTAAATCGCGTCGCTGTGTTGCCAGTTTAATTTTCTTGTCTAAATTATCTAAAACTAACGGGACCGAACTCGGTGTTTCATAGTAGGCGAGCACCATGTGGTATTGATTCACAGAAGTCGCTTTTACCATGGTGATACGCAGTTTATCCTCTGATACACCTAATTGGAGTAAGGTAAAGTATTTGGCAATAGAGAAGTCTTCACAATCGCCGCCATTTACACCGATAAACTCCATTGGTGTGGCCCAATAGTTAGAGTCACCCCAAAGTACTTTGTCATCAACAAATCTGAATAAATTGAAAAATTGATTCACTTTCTCTAGTTGTTGTTTTTCCGGTAAAGCTTGTGCTTCGTCAACCACTTTAAACCAGGCTTTGGCCCTTAAGCCTGCGCGCTGGCCATAATTCTGGCTAAGAGTCGAAATAATTTTGTCAGCATTTAGCGTTTGCGTAGGCGCCGCAAAAAGTGTTGAAATAGACAAAATGGCTGCCACAATTAAAACGTGACAGCCTCTTTTTGTTATGGACTTATTGCATCTCGATAGAGTCAAACGCTGCTAGCCCTTATGTTTATGACAACTTTACTTATCGCTATTCTGTTTGTTGATCAACAGTGTAAATATGCCATTTTAAATTTGGAATAGTCTCTTCACTTTGTACTTCAGCGATAACGCGACGGTTCACTTTTTCAGCTTCTGGAGTGCCACTAGTGTCGATAAGGCGATCAAAACTATAGCCTACAGAGTTCAAACGTGACGCTTCAATACCGAATGTATCTTGGAGTATTGTAGTAACAGCTTTAGCTCTATTTTGTGATAAAGCCAAGTTCAGCTCATAGCTGCCACGATTACTACTATGTCCTTCAATGGTCACAATCGTTGAAGGGTAAAGTGTCATCAGGCTAGCCACTTTTTCTATTTGTGAGTAATACTTTGGATCAATATAGTCAGAGTTGTTTTCAAATAAAATTTCAAGTTGTTGGCGTTCGTTAATATTCTTAACTGTGCCGCAACCATAATTATCAACTTCTGATCCTGCTATTGTGTCGATACAGCGTTCTCTTGCAGCAATAACGCCGTCACGGTCTTTATCGTTTAGATCAAATTGCTGTTGAGTGGGTTGATCCATAGAAATAGTATCATTCATGGAACAAGCGCTGGTTAAGCTAACCATTAATAGTATAAGAAAGTAGCGCATTAGTTTGCTCCTCCTTCGTAATTACGTTCGCCAGACCAAACATCTGGGCGGGTTACCCGTAATGATTCTAACAACCTACCGGTCGAGTTTAATACGCGGTATTGAGCAATAATTTCATCATATTCAGTTTGTAAATAATCTTTACGCGCTTCAAATAGCTCGTTTTCGGTGTCGAGTAAATCGAGTAAGGTACGTTGACCTAGGTTAAACTGCTGCTCGTAAGCAACTTGGGTTTGTTTTGAGGCAACAACATGTTCACGAATATACATTTTTTGTGGCGATAACATTTCAAAGGCGTTCCATGCAAGCGAAGCACCTTCAACGACTTGGCGGTTTGCGCGCTGCTGAATTTCTTTCGCTTCACTGATTTTGTAGGCAGATTCTCTATCGCGGGCGATATCTTTACCGCCAGCAAATAGGTTGTAACGCATTCTTACCATACCGACTAAGTCATTGCTGTATCCATTGACATTTTGGCTTGCAATTTGGCTATAGCCGTCTTCACCATCAACATCATTGTTCCAATTGCCACTTAATTCAAGATTGAATTTAGGGTAATAGTTCGACTTAGCAGAACTGCGTTCCTGTTTTGCGGCATTGATGTCATTTTCTGAAGACTTCAAAATAGGGTGGCTAGAAGAAGCCAACTTTATGCTTTCACTTAAGCTTTTAGGTAGCATGTCGGCATCGGGCACAGGTAAAATTAAATCTTCCGGAGCGACTTCCACAATACGCATATATTGTGCTTTAGCGTCATGGAGATTATTTTTAGCCGAAACCACATTGGCGTTTGCGCGAGCTAAACGACCGGTGATTTGCGATAAATCAGCAATCGACCCTAAACCTGAATCTGTACGCTGCTTAATTTGATCGTATATCTCTTCATGGCTTTCTAAGTTTCTCTGAGCAAGAGTGAGAACTTGTTCAGCACGAATAAAGTATAAATATACTTTAGCAACATCTAAAGCCATGTCTTCAGCGGCAGCAAATAATGCCCACTGCTCAGCACTGGCTTCAAACGAGTATCGATCAACTTCACTACTGGTATAAAAACCATCAAATAGTATCTGCTTGATACTGAAACCAGCTTCACCACGCTCAAGTTCCATTACCCCTTCATCCAAATTATCATTTAGGGGCTGTACTTTTCGACGTGATGATGGGCTATCAGTTTGCTCCCAACCATAACCTGCCGTGATATCTACCGTTGGCATATATCCTGATTTAGCTTGGTTAACTTGTTCTTCTCGCGCTTTAAAGCGGTTGAACACAATACGCAGTTCTGGATTAGTGTCTAGTGTATGTGCAACTGCTTGTTCTAGTGTTTGGCTAGACGCTACAGGTGACATTAATACCGACATAGCCAATGCAAGTGCACTAAACCTTAGTTGTCGATTTGTTGTATTAATCATTTGTAAAAAACCCTCCCGGTTCTTTAGCGCTCTCTCAGCGCAGTATCTTTTGCTCTTAAAATTGGATTTAATATATACTCAAGTATGGATCTTTTCCCAGTAATAACGTCCACCGAGGTGAGCATACCGGGAATAATTGGCATCTGTGTGCCATCGTCTTTCACTAAATTAGATTCTTCAGTTCTTACTTTTATAGTATAAAAACTGTTGCCTTCTTCATCTTGCGACGTGTCAGCACTAATTTGCTCCACTGTGCCTTTTAAGCCACCATAACGGGTAAAATCGTAGGCGGTAACTTTTACAATTGCAGGTAAGCCTGGATGTAAAAATGCGATGTCTTTAGGGGTGATTTTAGTTTCAATTAATAAGCGATCTTCCGATGGCACAATTTCAATTATTTCTTGCCCTGGCTGAACAACGCCGCCCAATGTATTAATATGAATTGATTTTATCGTACCTGCAACTGGCGAGGTTATAACCGCTTTACTGACTTTATCAAACGCGCCAATTTGTGCTTGGTTCATTCTTGATAGCTTGGTTTGCATCTCATTGAGCTGAGCACGTAAATCTGCCGCATAAATGAATACGGCTTCGCGGCGTTTTAAAATGGCTTCGTCCATCGAAGATTTCACTTTGGGGCGTAATAATCGTACAGATTGAAGTTCACCCTGGATATCGTTAACGACACGTTCTAATTTTAACAGCTCAACTTCAGGAACAATACCTTTTCGTGCTAATGGTTTAGTGAGTTCTAGTTCTCTAGAAATGAGTTGATAGCTTGTGGTTAAAGTTGATATTTTAGACGATAGTTCTTCCGTTTCTTGCTGACGCTGTTGTATTTGGCGGACTAATATCTCAAGTTGGTTACTGAGGTTATCTAAACGACCTGAATACTCTTCCTGTTGACGTTTAACCAATGCTGGTTCTTGTTCAATGAGTTCTGCTGGAAAGATTAAAGACTGTTTGGTTATTTTAACCTGTTGGCGCCAGTCAGCAGACATATCTGAAATAACAATACTGTCTAACTCTGCTCGCATACGGATAACATTGGTTTGTAGTCCGTATACTTCTTGCTCCTGTTGAGCAAAGTCAGAGCGGAAACGAGTATCATCGATACGTGCTAATGGCTGATCTTTCTCGACGAGCATGCCCTCCTGGACAAAGACCTCTTGTAAAATACCACCATCCAAACTTTGGATGAGTTGAACTTGGGAAGATGGAATAACTTTACCCATACCGGTCGTCACTTGATCTAGTTCAGAAAAATACGCCCATATAAAAAAGCACAGCATCATGGCTGCCATCGACCAAATAATCAATCTATGACCCGATGGGGCATCGGTCATCATGGCGCCGTAAACATCATCGACCATTTCTAAGTCTGCAGTGGTTAAGTGTTTACTCATGTGTTTTGACCTCCAGCAAGTAGGCCATTATTAAGTTTCTCTAGTACTTCTTTTTTTGGACCATCAGCAATAATGTGGCCACGATCTAAGATGACAATACGATCGACTAAGTTAAGTAAGTGCATTTTATGGGTAATTAGCAGTAAAGTTCGATTTTTACTGACCTGTGCCATTGAATTGACAAATTGTTTCTCTGCACGCGCATCTAAGCTGGCTGTTGGTTCATCCATTAACAAGATTGGAGGGTCATTTAGCGTTGCTCTGGCTAGAGCCACACTTTGACGTTGTCCTCTGCTTAATGATAACCCACCTTCACCCACTTGTTGATCAAGGCCTTCAGACTCTAGGTGAGTAAACAGACTTACACCTGATAATTGTACCGCTCTAATCAGTTGATGTTCGCTCACTTGGCGAGTGCCAAATAGAATATTGTCTCTAATGCTGCCATGAAAAAGGGTAACATCTTGGGGTAAGTAACCAAAGTTACGGCGTAAATCACTGGGATGTATTTGACCGGCATCGATACCATCATATCGAAGGCTACCATTGGTTGGCTTATACAGACCCAACAACAATTTAGCTAAGGTACTTTTACCCGATCCGTTTCGGCCAATAATCGCCACTTTCTCACCGGGTTCAATGTTGATAGACATAGGGTACAGAATTGGCTTTTCTGCTTCAGGAAAAGTAAAACTCACATTATCAGCGGTTATTCTGCCATTGATACGTTCTTTACTCACAAGCTGACCTTTGTTTTCAAATTCGTCTTCTTGATCCATTATTTGGTTAAGCTGACGTAATGAGCTCATGGTGTAATTGCCCCGAGTAATCAAGGAGGCTAATTGTGCCATGGGGGTGACAGCTCGGCTGGATAGCATAACCGCGGCAATTATGCCTCCCATAGAAAGTTCGTTGTCAGCTAAGCGATATACCCCAAAAATAACCACGCAAATTACGCTAAATTGCACAGAGAAATTGGCAAAGTTGGCTAAATAATTAGCCAGTTTTTTAGTTTTTAATTCCCAGTTGGCAGTATGGCCAATCATTTGTTGCCAGCTCTTTTGAACAATACCTTCAGCGCCATTGGCTTTAATCGATTCGATTGCCGTTAAACTCTCGACTAAATGACCATGCTTTAAACTGGCAAAGCGGTTACTTTCTTCAATTGCGGCTTTAAGTTTAGGCTGTACATATAAGGTGACAGCAATTATCAACAAGCTGGCGATAACAGGGATTACTGCCAAATCACCAGCAACGATATAAATAATAATCACAAATAGGATTGCAAAAGGTAAATCAACTAGTGAGGTAATAGTTGCAGAGGCTAAAAACTCTCGAATACTTTCAAATTCACCTAGCTGGCGAGCCATGCCTCCAACACTAGGAGAACGCAGAGATAATGGGATGCCAATGACTTTAGCAAAAAGTTTAGAGGAGACAATGATGTCAACTTTTTTTCCAGCTATATCAATCAAGTAACTTCTTAGTTGTCGCATGATGAAGTCAAAAATATAAGCAATACCCGCACCAATAGCAAGTACCCAAAGTGACTCAAAAGCAAGATTTGGAACAACTTTATCATAAACATTCATGATAAATAATGGTGACACTAAGGCAAATAAATTGACCAGCACCGACGCAATTAACGCATCTCGATAAATTGGAGCTGAGTCAACAATGCTTTGTTTTAACCAATGCACGCTACTGTCATGAATGTGAACATCAACTGCAGCATCACCACGGTAATGTTGTTTTACTAAAAACAGGTAACCAACATAGAGGGTTTCTAACTCCTCTAAGGTAAGCGTTTCTTCCCCACCCGTTTCAGGAAGTTGGATAACAGCCTTGTCTTGTTCAATATTGATTTCACGTAAAATACAGGCTTTCTTATCTTTGAGTAATAGTATACAAGGTAATAAAATTGGTGTTATTTGATTAAGATCTTTTCGTGACAGTTTTGCTGATAGGCCTGCGCGTCCAGCCGCCTGTGGCAGCAAGTCAGGGGTTAGCACTGCACCGGTTAACGGAAGTCCTGCCGCAAGTGATTCACTTGAACATGGGCTGCCGAAATGCTCGGTTAATAAGACAAGGCAATCAAGAAGTGGATCGACTGTCACTCTTTGTGAGGCCGAAATGGTCCACTGTTCCTGAATCTTGGAAGCAGTTGCTGGCACTGTGGTGATATCCTTATTATTCTTTTATGTACTTATTATTCTTATTGATGCTATGAACATCTTTTAGCGCCCCCATATTACTATGGGGGGATTTTTTTGCCTAAAATTAAGGGATCATTTGCCCATCAGGCTTATCAATAAATGGGTCTATTCCTTGTCCATTAGGTGCTGGGGTTGGATTTGTATCAACAATTAGCGCGCCATCCTTGAGTAACCCGTTAATGATAACCCCTTCAGCAGAACTGCCATAAATACCCGCTAAGTCAACGCCATTAAGGGTAATCGTTTGCTCGAAAGTACCATCGCCATCGGCATCGATTTCAATAACACTTGAGCCTGTGGCGTTGTAGCTAAAGTTAAGTAGATTTTCAAGATTGTTATATTCCTCATTAATGAGTAAATCTCTTAGATCAATCTTATCTTCCAGGCGGTTAAAGTCAGAGATTATATCATTACCAAACTCACCTTTTTGCCATACGAAAGTATCAATGCCGCTATCTCCGCGTAATACGTCATCACCTAAGCCACCAATGAGAGTGTCATTACCTGCACCACCACGTAGACCATCGTTATGGGTGCCTCCATCGATAAAGTCATTGCCAGTGTGACCAAAAAGAATATCTGAACCAGATTGACCATAGATAAAATCGTTACCACTACCACTATTAACTACATCAGCTTTTTGTGATGCGACATCATTGGCAAGCAATAAGCCATCAAGGTCTATCATGGTATCTGCACCCGATAAGGTGCCTGTCATAATATGATGACTAGCAATAGTGTTTAGATCGAGTTCTAACTCATCATCAGATCTATAACCAAACGCACCTGTTTCACCTGCGTAGATAATATCGCCGCCACGACCTGTTTCAATATGGTCATTACCTGAACCGCTGCTAATAACTTGTGAACTATCTTTACTATAACTCGTTAAATTAGCACCTGAAGCGGATATGGCGTTATTATTTGCATCTGTAATCTGACCCGTTAGTCCGCCACCAAAATTGACGTTAACTTGTTTCTGATTTAAGCCATTTTCACCATTAAGCACTACAAAATCATCATTCAGGCTGGCACCAGTAGTTGTGACCTTAGCTGCATCTTCAACGGGTACGTTTTGAGCATTCACTAGGCTTACATCTATGGTTAATGTTGCACTTGAAGTATCACCATCAGCATCTCTAATTGTGTAGGTAAATAAGTCAACGGCTCCCGTTGGTATGTTGTCTGTGGTACTCGTTAACTCGTAGGTGTAACTTCCATCATTATTAATGATTAATGTGCCGTACTGGCCAGTGATGATTGCGCTGACATTACCCGTGACACCTGTACTCGTTTGATCGCCAGCTGCAACGCCAATGACTAAACTAATATCAGCACCACTAATATCGTTGTCCATAACGTTTCCTTCTACTGAAGGTAAGTCATAGCCAGTACCTGCGACCATACGAATAACTAATTCGTAGCTGGTTGAAGCATTTTCATCGGTGTAAATAGAGGTAACGATATTGCCGTTATTATCTCTAAAACCAATTACTTGAATGGTATATAAGTCGCCTTCATAGTTGAAGGTGACGTTGGTTTGACCAATAGTGACAATATCACGAGGATCTGGTCCATTGTTAGGCGTCTCGTTGTGGCTAAAGTTTAGCTTCAAGGTGACGCCAGTAACATTACCAAATGAGTCAATCACATTGAACACTACATCCATAGTGGCGGCTGTGATAGATGAACCACTACTAATAGGGTAGTTATAGTGAGTAAATGTACCTAATACAATATCTTGGTTTAATGTTACTTCGCCGTTAAGTGCTGCATCATTATCCATAAACCCATAGCCAGATTGAGCACCACTTGTAGTACCCCAACGAACTTGATCTAATGCTAAGTCATTATCTTCACCACCCGAACCGACATCGCCATCGAATCGGTTAACGCCAGTACCACCTGTAACCGTTTTCCATTCCGCTTGAACACCACCAATAATAGCGAATGAGTCTTGGATAACGGTTAATGAGACGGTGTCATTGGTCGCAATAGATGCATCATCATATACCGTTGCATTTAGTGTAGCTGTGGCTTGATCACCATCAACATCAAATGCAGTTATTTGGAACACATCTGTTAGTGAGTCTGAATTTGTTCCACTATGAGTTTGAGCATTAGTTAACGCGTAGGTGTATTCCAATACGCCATCGTTATATCCGGTAATAGTAAGCTGCCCAAACTCTCCAGCAATTATAAGAGGTGAAGCAACTGATGCCGCAATTAAAGCCGCTAAGGTCAGAGTATTAAGGGTGCCACCAACTTGAATTTCCAGTCTGTCTAAACCATCTTTTGCCCCAATGGTCATGCTGCCAGAACTTTGAGTTACAGCTGTACTGTTTGATCCGTTTGTTAACCCTGCTTCATATACAGAAAGAATATCTGGAGTACTGATTGTAACTATATCGTCAGCTGGATTAACCGTAATAGTGAGAGTTGAGGTGTCATTAGCCCCTGAGCCATCGGTTAAGGTGTAAGTAATAACCGGCACGGTACCGTTGTAGTTAGCGGCAGGCGTAAAGGTATACACACCCGCACTGTTCAATGTGAACGAGCCTACTCCAGTGATCACCACGTTGCTGCCATCCGCCGCATGAACGGTTGATGAGCCAGCAATGATGAAGCTCACAACAGTGATTTGGCCATCAACACTGGTGCCATCAATAACGTTACCGGTGATTTGAGGGCTGTCTTCAGCAATAGTGCGTGTTTCATTATTATCGGTAAAGTCATCATTAACCGGCGTCACAGTGAGGCTAAGTGTTGAGGTGTCATTAGCCCCTGAGCCATCGGTTAAGGTGTAAGTAATAACCGGCACGGTACCGTTGTAGTTAGCGGCAGGCGTAAAGGTATACACACCCGCACTGTTCAATGTGAACGAGCCTACTCCAGTGATCACCACGTTGCTGCCATCCGCCGCATGAACGGTTGATGAGCCAGCAATGATGAAGCTCACAACAGTGATTTGGCCATCCACACTGGTGCCATCAATAACGTTACCGGTGATTTGAGGGCTGTCTTCAGCAATAGTGCGTGTTTCATTATTATCGGTAAAGTCATCATTAACCGGCGTCACAGTGAGGCTAAGTGTTGAGGTGTCATTAGCCCCTGAGCCATCGGTTAAGGTGTAAGTAATAACCGGCACGGTACCGTTGTAGTTAGCGGCAGGCGTAAAGGTATACACACCCGCACTGTTCAATGTGAACGAGCCTACTCCAGTGATCACCACGTTGCTGCCATCCGCCGCATGAACGGTTGATGAGCCAGCAATGATGAAGCTCACAACAGTGATTTGGCCATCCACACTGGTGCCATCAATAACGTTACCGGTGATTTGAGGGCTGTCTTCAGCAATAGTGCGTGTTTCATTATTATCGGTAAAGTCATCATTAACCGGCGTCACAGTGAGGCTAAGTGTTGAGGTGTCATTAGCCCCTGAGCCATCGGTTAAGGTGTAAGTAATAACCGGCACGGTACCGTTGTAGTTAGCGGCAGGCGTAAAGGTATACACACCCGCACTGTTCAATGTGAACGAGCCTACTCCAGTGATCACCACGTTGCTGCCATCCGCCGCATGAACGGTTGATGAGCCAGCAATGATGAAGCTCACAACAGTGATTTGGCCATCCACACTGGTGCCATCAATAACGTTACCGGTGATTTGAGGGCTGTCTTCAGCAATAGTGCGTGTTTCATTATTATCGGTAAAGTCATCATTAACCGGCGTCACAGTGAGGCTAAGTGTTGAGGTGTCATTAGCCCCTGAGCCATCGGTTAAGGTGTAAGTAATAACCGGCACGGTACCGTTGTAGTTAGCGGCAGGCGTAAAGGTATACACACCCGCACTGTTCAATGTGAACGAGCCTACTCCAGTGATCAC
The DNA here is from genome assembly GCF_051164935.1 of Shewanella sp. HL-SH2. Taxonomy (NCBI): domain Bacteria; kingdom Pseudomonadati; phylum Pseudomonadota; class Gammaproteobacteria; order Alteromonadales; family Shewanellaceae; genus Shewanella; species Shewanella sp. HL-SH2. The sequence goes on along the minus strand of NZ_CP195035.1, from coordinate 13,584 downwards.
CACGTTGCTGCCATCCGCCGCATGAACGGTTGATGAGCCAGCAATGATGAAGCTCACAACAGTGATTTGGCCATCAACACTGGTGCCATCAATAACGTTACCGGTGATTTGAGGGCTGTCTTCAGCAATAGTGCGTGTTTCATTATTATCGGTAAAGTCATCATTCACTGGCGTCACAGTGAGGCTAAGTGTTGAGGTGTCATTAGCCCCTGAGCCATCGGTTAAGGTGTAAGTAATAACCGGCACGGTACCGTTGTAGTTAGCGGCAGGCGTAAAGGTATACACACCCGCACTGTTCAATGTGAACGAGCCTACTCCAGTGATCACCACGTTGCTGCCATCCGCCGCATGAACGGTTGATGAGCCAGCAATGATGAAGCTCACAACAGTGATTTGGCCATCAACACTGGTGCCATCAATAACGTTACCGGTGATTTGAGGGCTGTCTTCAGCAATAGTGCGTGTTTCATTATTATCGGTAAAGTCATCATTCACTGGCGTCACAGTGAGGCTAAGTGTTGAGGTGTCATTAGCCCCTGAGCCATCGGTTAAGGTGTAAGTAATAACCGGCACGGTACCGTTGTAGTTAGCGGCAGGCGTAAAGGTATACACACCCGCACTGTTCAATGTGAACGAGCCTACTCCAGTGATCACCACGTTGCTGCCATCCGCCGCATGAACGGTTGATGAGCCAGCAATGATGAAGCTCACAACAGTGATTTGGCCATCAACACTGGTGCCATCAATAACGTTACCGGTGATTTGAGGGCTGTCTTCAGCAATAGTGCGTGTTTCATTATTATCGGTAAAGTCATCATTAACCGGCGTCACAGTGAGGCTAAGTGTTGAGGTGTCATTAGCCCCTGAGCCATCGGTTAAGGTGTAAGTAATAACCGGCACGGTACCGTTGTAGTTAGCGGCAGGCGTAAAGGTATACACACCCGCACTGTTCAATGTGAACGAGCCTACTCCAGTGATCACCACGTTGCTGCCATCCGCCGCATGAACGGTTGATGAGCCAGCAATGATGAAGCTCACAACAGTGATTTGGCCATCAACACTGGTGCCATCAATAACGTTACCGGTGATTTGAGGGCTGTCTTCAGCAATAGTGCGTGTTTCATTATTATCGGTAAAGTCATCATTAACCGGCGTCACAGTGAGGCTAAGTGTTGAGGTGTCATTAGCCCCTGAGCCATCGGTTAAGGTGTAAGTAATAACCGGCACGGTACCGTTGTAGTTAGCGGCAGGCGTAAAGGTATACACACCCGCACTGTTCAATGTGAACGAGCCTACTCCAGTGATCACCACGTTGCTGCCATCCGCCGCATGAACGGTTGATGAGCCAGCAATGATGAAGCTCACAACAGTGATTTGGCCATCCACACTGGTGCCATCAATAACGTTACCGGTGATTTGAGGGCTGTCTTCAGCAATAGTGCGTGTTTCATTATTATCGGTAAAGTCATCATTAACCGGCGTCACAGTGAGGCTAAGTGTTGAGGTGTCATTAGCCCCTGAGCCATCGGTTAAGGTGTAAGTAATAACCGGCACGGTACCGTTGTAGTTAGCGGCAGGCGTAAAGGTATACACACCCGCACTGTTCAATGTGAACGAGCCTACTCCAGTGATCACCACGTTGCTGCCATCCGCCGCATGAACGGTTGATGAGCCAGCAATGATGAAGCTCACAACAGTGATTTGGCCATCCACACTGGTGCCATCAATAACGTTACCGGTGATTTGAGGGCTGTCTTCAGCAATAGTGCGTGTTTCATTATTATCGGTAAAGTCATCATTAACCGGCGTCACAGTGAGGCTAAGTGTTGAGGTGTCATTAGCCCCTGAGCCATCGGTTAAGGTGTAAGTAATAACCGGCACGGTACCGTTGTAGTTAGCGGCAGGCGTAAAGGTATACACACCCGCACTGTTCAATGTGAACGAGCCTACTCCAGTGATCACCACGTTGCTGCCATCCGCCGCATGAACGGTTGATGAGCCAGCAATGATGAAGCTCACAACAGTGATTTGGCCATCCACACTGGTGCCATCAATAACGTTACCGGTGATTTGAGGGCTGTCTTCAGCAATAGTGCGTGTTTCATTATTATCGGTAAAGTCATCATTAACCGGCGTCACAGTGAGGCTAAGTGTTGAGGTGTCATTAGCCCCTGAGCCATCGGTTAAGGTGTAAGTAATAACCGGCACGGTACCGTTGTAGTTAGCGGCAGGCGTAAAGGTATACACACCCGCACTGTTCAATGTGAACGAGCCTACTCCAGTGATCACCACGTTGCTGCCATCCGCCGCATGAACGGTTGATGAGCCAGCAATGATGAAGCTCACAACAGTGATTTGGCCATCCACACTGGTGCCATCAATAACGTTACCGGTGATTTGAGGGCTGTCTTCAGCAATAGTGCGTGTTTCATTATTATCGGTAAAGTCATCATTAACCGGCGTCACAGAAATAGTCAATGTTGCAGTAGCGCCAGTGTTAGTAGTGTATGTGACAATAGGAGCAATACCGTTCCAGTCTGCATTCGGTGTGAAGGTATAGTTACCATCAGTTAATAACTCAAAAGTACCCATTGATAATGTTACTAGGGTTCCTGCAGTGTGAATCGTGCTACTTCCATCAATAGTAAAGCTCGCAACTGAAAGAGCTGAATCTATATCAGTGTCGTTATCTAGTACATTACCTGTAGCAATAGTATCTTCGGCAATCGTTTTGGTGTCATTAACCGCATTGGTTGCATCATCAACGTTAGTTAACTTGACATTAACTATAGCAGTGTCTGTTCCGCCATTAAGATCTGAGACGACGATATCTAACGCGTAATCACCTAAATCTGCATCATCAATCGTTTGGTTAAGTATAACTTCACCGGTAAGCGCATTAATCGTAAATACACCAAAAGTTTGTAAACCATTTGCAAAACTATAAGCTAGTTGATCACCATCAATGTCGTCAGCAGTAACTTGACCAACTACGGTTCCAGCAGGGCTGCCTTCTACGACATTATTAAAATCATAAATATCATTATTGGTAGGGCCATTAACTATATCCAGACCTGAGCGGAACTCAGGGCCATCGTTGGCGCCGACAATGGTGATGGTCACAGTGTGCGTGGCAGTGCCGTCGCTTGAGGTGACGGTAATATCACGGGTCAGAGTTTGACCGGCTTTAAGGGACTGCACATCAATGTGGCTGTTGTTTAGGGTATAAGACCAGTTACCGCTCGCATCAATCGAGAAGCTACCAAAGTTGCCATCGGCGACATTGTTTTGTACCTGGAATACCGCTTCGCCGCTATCAACGTCAGTGACGGTCAAGCTGCCAGAAACCATTTCAACGGTAGCGCTATCGGTGTCAGAGCTGCCATCTTCAGTGACGGTGCCTTTATCTGAATCGCCATTACCGAGGTTCACGGTAATGTCAGCGGGATCGTTGGCGCCGACAATGGTGATGGTCACAGTGTGCGTGGCAGTGCCGTCGCTTGAGGTGACGGTAATATCACGGGTCAGAGTTTGACCGGCTTTAAGGGACTGCACATCAATGTGGCTGTTGTTTAGGGTATAAGACCAGTTACCGCTCGCATCAATCGAGAAGCTACCAAAGTTGCCATCGGCGACATTGTTTTGTACCTGGAATACCGCTTCGCCGCTATCAACGTCAGTGACGGTCAAGCTGCCAGAAACCATTTCAACGGTAGCGCTATCGGTGTCAGAGCTGCCATCTTCAGTGACGGTGCCTTTATCTGAATCGCCATTACCGAGGTTCACGGTAATGTCAGCGGGATCGTTGGCGCCGACAATGGTGATGGTCACAGTGTGCGTGGCAGTGCCGTCGCTTGAGGTGACGGTAATATCACGGGTCAGTGTTTGACCGGCTTTAAGGGACTGCACATCAATGTGGCTGTTGTTTAGGGTATAAGACCAGTTACCGCTCGCATCAATCGAGAAGCTACCAAAGTTGCCATCGGCGACATTGTTTTGTACCTGGAATACCGCTTCGCCGCTATCAACGTCAGTGACGGTCAAGCTGCCAGAAACCATTTCAACGGTAGCGCTATCGGTGTCAGAGCTGCCATCTTCAGTGACGGTGCCTTTATCTGAATCGCCATTACCGAGGTTCACGGTAATGTCAGCGGGATCGTTGGCGCCGACAATGGTGATGGTCACAGTGTGCGTGGCAGTGCCGTCGCTTGAGGTGACGGTAATATCACGGGTCAGAGTTTGACCGGCTTTAAGGGACTGCACATCAATGTGGCTGTTGTTTAGGGTATAAGACCAGTTACCGCTCGCATCAATCGAGAAGCTACCAAAGTTGCCATCGGCGACATTGTTTTGTACCTGGAATACCGCTTCGCCGCTATCAACGTCAGTGACGGTCAAGCTGCCAGAAACCATTTCAACGGTAGCGCTATCGGTGTCAGAGCTGCCATCTTCAGTGACGGTGCCTTTATCTGAATCGCCATTACCGAGGTTCACGGTAATGTCAGCGGGATCGTTGGCGCCGACAATGGTGATGGTCACAGTGTGCGTGGCAGTGCCGTCGCTTGAGGTGACGGTAATATCACGGGTCAGAGTTTGACCGGCTTTAAGGGACTGCACATCAATGTGGCTGTTGTTTAGGGTATAAGACCAGTTACCGCTCGCATCAATCGAGAAGCTACCAAAGTTGCCATCGGCGACATTGTTTTGTACCTGGAATACCGCTTCGCCGCTATCAACGTCAGTGACGGTCAAGCTGCCAGAAACCATTTCAACGGTAGCGCTATCGGTGTCAGAGCTGCCATCTTCAGTGACGGTGCCTTTATCTGAATCGCCATTACCGAGGTTCACGGTAATGTCAGCGGGATCGTTGGCGCCGACAATGGTGATGGTCACAGTGTGCGTGGCAGTGCCGTCGCTTGAGGTGACGGTAATATCACGGGTCAGAGTTTGACCGGCTTTAAGGGACTGCACATCAATGTGGCTGTTGTTTAGGGTATAAGACCAGTTACCGCTCGCATCAATCGAGAAGCTACCAAAGTTGCCATCGGCGACATTGTTTTGTACCTGGAATACCGCTTCGCCGCTATCAACGTCAGTGACGGTCAAGCTGCCAGAAACCATTTCAACGGTAACGCTATCGGTGTCAGAGCTGCCATCTTCAGTGACGGTGCCTTTATCTGAATCGCCATTACCGAGGTTCACGGTAATGTCAGCGGGATCGTTGGCGCCGACAATGGTGATGGTCACAGTGTGCGTGGCAGTGCCGTCGCTTGAGGTGACGGTAATATCACGGGTCAGAGTTTGACCGGCTTTAAGGGACTGCACATCAATGTGGCTGTTGTTTAGGGTATAAGACCAGTTACCGCTCGCATCAATCGAGAAGCTACCAAAGTTGCCATCGGCGACATTGTTTTGTACCTGGAATACCGCTTCGCCGCTATCAACGTCAGTGACGGTCAAGCTGCCAGAAACCATTTCAACGGTAGCGCTATCGGTGTCAGAGCTGCCATCTTCAGTGACGGTGCCTTTATCTGAATCGCCATTACCGAGGTTCACGGTAATGTCAGCGGGATCGTTGGCGCCGACAATGGTGATGGTCACAGTGTGCGTGGCAGTGCCGTCGCTTGAGGTGACGGTAATATCACGGGTCAGAGTTTGACCGGCTTTAAGGGACTGCACATCAATGTGGCTGTTGTTTAGGGTATAAGACCAGTTACCGCTCGCATCAATCGAGAAGCTACCAAAGTTGCCATCGGCGACATTGTTTTGTACCTGGAATACCGCTTCGCCGCTATCAACGTCAGTGACGGTCAAGCTGCCAGAAACCATTTCAACGGTAACGCTATCGGTGTCAGAGCTGCCATCTTCAGTGACGGTGCCTTTATCTGAATCGCCATTACCGAGGTTCACGGTAATGTCAGCGGGATCGTTGGCGCCGACAATGGTGATGGTCACAGTGTGCGTGGCAGTGCCGTCGCTTGAGGTGACGGTAATATCACGGGTCAGAGTTTGACCGGCTTTAAGGGACTGCACATCAATGTGGCTGTTGTTTAGGGTATAAGACCAGTTACCGCTCGCATCAATCGAGAAGCTACCAAAGTTGCCATCGGCGACATTGTTTTGTACCTGGAATACCGCTTCGCCGCTATCAACGTCAGTGACGGTCAAGCTGCCAGAAACCATTTCAACGGTAGCGCTATCGGTGTCAGAGCTGCCATCTTCAGTGACGGTGCCTTTATCTGAATCGCCATTACCGAGGTTCACGGTAATGTCAGCGGGATCGTTGGCGCCGACAATGGTGATGGTCACAGTGTGCGTGGCAGTGCCGTCGCTTGAGGTGACGGTAATATCACGGGTCAGAGTTTGACCGGCTTTAAGGGACTGCACATCAATGTGGCTGTTGTTTAGGGTATAAGACCAGTTACCGCTCGCATCAATCGAGAAGCTACCAAAGTTGCCATCGGCGACATTGTTTTGTACCTGGAATACCGCTTCGCCGCTATCAACGTCAGTGACGGTCAAGCTGCCAGAAACCATTTCAACGGTAGCGCTATCGGTGTCAGAGCTGCCATCTTCAGTGACGGTGCCTTTATCTGAATCGCCATTACCGAGGTTCACGGTAATGTCAGCGGGATCGTTGGCGCCGACAATGGTGATGGTCACAGTGTGCGTGGCAGTGCCGTCGCTTGAGGTGACGGTAATATCACGGGTCAGAGTTTGACCGGCTTTAAGGGACTGCACATCAATGTGGCTGTTGTTTAGGGTATAAGACCAGTTACCGCTCGCATCAATCGAGAAGCTACCAAAGTTGCCATCGGCGACATTGTTTTGTACCTGGAATACCGCTTCGCCGCTATCAACGTCAGTGACGGTCAAGCTGCCAGAAACCATTTCAACGGTAGCGCTATCGGTGTCAGAGCTGCCATCTTCAGTGACGGTGCCTTTATCTGAATCGCCATTACCGAGGTTCACGGTAATGTCAGCGGGATCGTTGGCGCCGACAATGGTGATGGTCACAGTGTGCGTGGCAGTGCCGTCGCTTGAGGTGACGGTAATATCACGGGTCAGAGTTTGACCGGCTTTAAGGGACTGCACATCAATGTGGCTGTTGTTTAGGGTATAAGACCAGTTACCGCTCGCATCAATCGAGAAGCTACCAAAGTTGCCATCGGCGACATTGTTTTGTACCTGGAATACCGCTTCGCCGCTATCAACGTCAGTGACGGTCAAGCTGCCAGAAACCATTTCAACGGTAGCGCTATCGGTGTCAGAGCTGCCATCTTCAGTGACGGTGCCTTTATCTGAATCGCCATTACCGAGGTTCACGGTAATGTCAGCGGGATCGTTGGCGCCGACAATGGTGATGGTCACAGTGTGCGTGGCAGTGCCGTCGCTTGAGGTGACGGTAATATCACGGGTCAGAGTTTGACCGGCTTTAAGGGACTGCACATCAATGTGGCTGTTGTTTAGGGTATAAGACCAGTTACCGCTCGCATCAATCGAGAAGCTACCAAAGTTGCCATCGGCGACATTGTTTTGTACCTGGAATACCGCTTCGCCGCTATCAACGTCAGTGACGGTCAAGCTGCCAGAAACCATTTCAACGGTAGCGCTATCGGTGTCAGAGCTGCCATCTTCAGTGACGGTGCCTTTATCTGAATCGCCATTACCGAGGTTCACGGTAATGTCAGCGGGATCGTTGGCGCCGACAATGGTGATGGTCACAGTGTGCGTGGCAGTGCCGTCGCTTGAGGTGACGGTAATATCACGGGTCAGAGTTTGACCGGCTTTAAGGGACTGCACATCAATGTGGCTGTTGTTTAGGGTATAAGACCAGTTACCGCTCGCATCAATCGAGAAGCTACCAAAGTTGCCATCGGCGACATTGTTTTGTACCTGGAATACCGCTTCGCCGCTATCAACGTCAGTGACGGTCAAGCTGCCAGAAACCATTTCAACGGTAACGCTATCGGTGTCAGAGCTGCCATCTTCAGTGACGGTGCCTTTATCTGAATCGCCATTACCGAGGTTCACGGTAATGTCAGCGGGATCGTTGGCGCCGACAATGGTGATGGTCACAGTGTGCGTGGCAGTGCCGTCGCTTGAGGTGACGGTAATATCACGGGTCAGAGTTTGACCGGCTTTAAGGGACTGCACATCAATGTGGCTGTTGTTTAGGGTATAAGACCAGTTACCGCTCGCATCAATCGAGAAGCTACCAAAGTTGCCATCGGCGACATTGTTTTGTACCTGGAATACCGCTTCGCCGCTATCAACGTCAGTGACGGTCAAGCTGCCAGAAACCATTTCAACGGTAGCGCTATCGGTGTCAGAGCTGCCATCTTCAGTGACGGTGCCTTTATCTGAATCGCCATTACCGAGGTTCACGGTAATGTCAGCGGGATCGTTGGCGCCGACAATGGTGATGGTCACAGTGTGCGTGGCAGTGCCGTCGCTTGAGGTGACGGTAATATCACGGGTCAGAGTTTGACCGGCTTTAAGGGACTGCACATCAATGTGGCTGTTGTTTAGGGTATAAGACCAGTTACCGCTCGCATCAATCGAGAAGCTACCAAAGTTGCCATCGGCGACATTGTTTTGTACCTGGAATACCGCTTCGCCGCTATCAACGTCAGTGACGGTCAAGCTGCCAGAAACCATTTCAACGGTAGCGCTATCGGTGTCAGAGCTGCCATCTTCAGTGACGGTGCCTTTATCTGAATCGCCATTACCGAGGTTCACGGTAATGTCAGCGGGATCGTTGGCGCCGACAATGGTGATGGTCACAGTGTGCGTGGCAGTGCCGTCGCTTGAGGTGACGGTAATATCACGGGTCAGAGTTTGACCGGCTTTAAGGGACTGCACATCAATGTGGCTGTTGTTTAGGGTATAAGACCAGTTACCGCTCGCATCAATCGAGAAGCTACCAAAGTTGCCATCGGCGACATTGTTTTGTACCTGGAATACCGCTTCGCCGCTATCAACGTCAGTGACGGTCAAGCTGCCAGAAACCATTTCAACGGTAACGCTATCGGTGTCAGAGCTGCCATCTTCAGTGACGGTGCCTTTATCTGAATCGCCATTACCGAGGTTCACGGTAATGTCAGCGGGATCGTTGGCGCCGACAATGGTGATGGTCACAGTGTGCGTGGCAGTGCCATCGCTTGAGGTGACGGTAATATCACGGGTCAGAGTTTGACCGGCTTTAAGGGACTGCACATCAATGTGGCTGTTGTTTAGGGTATAAGACCAGTTACCGCTCGCATCAATCGAGAAGCTACCAAAGTTGCCATCGGCGACATTGTTTTGTACCTGGAATACCGCTTCGCCGCTATCAACGTCAGTGACGGTCAAGCTGCCAGAAACCATTTCAACGGTAGCGCTATCGGTGTCAGAGCTGCCATCTTCAGTGACGGTGCCTTTATCTGAATCGCCATTACCGAGGTTCACGGTAATGTCAGCGGGATCGTTGGCGCCGACAATGGTGATGGTCACAGTGTGCGTGGCAGTGCCGTCGCTTGAGGTGACGGTAATATCACGGGTCAGAGTTTGACCGGCTTTAAGGGACTGCACATCAATGTGGCTGTTGTTTAGGGTATAAGACCAGTTACCGCTCGCATCAATCGAGAAGCTACCAAAGTTGCCATCGGCGACATTGTTTTGTACCTGGAATACCGCTTCGCCGCTATCAACGTCAGTGACGGTCAAGCTGCCAGAAACCATTTCAACGGTAGCGCTATCGGTGTCAGAGCTGCCATCTTCAGTGACGGTGCCTTTATCTGAATCGCCATTACCGAGGTTCACGGTAATGTCAGCGGGATCGTTGGCGCCGACAATGGTGATGGTCACAGTGTGCGTGGCAGTGCCGTCGCTTGAGGTGACGGTAATATCACGGGTCAGAGTTTGACCGGCTTTAAGGGACTGCACATCAATGTGGCTGTTGTTTAGGGTATAAGACCAGTTACCGCTCGCATCAATCGAGAAGCTACCAAAGTTGCCATCGGCGACATTGTTTTGTACCTGGAATACCGCTTCGCCGCTATCAACGTCAGTGACGGTCAAGCTGCCAGAAACCATTTCAACGGTGGCGCTATCGGTGTCAGAGCTGCCATCTTCAGTGACGGTGCCATTATCTGAATCGCCATTACCGAGGTTCACGGTAATGTCAGCGGGATCGTTGGCGCCGACAATGGTGATGGTCACAGTGTGCGTGGCAGTGCCGTCGCTTGAGGTGACGGTAATATCACGGGTCAGTGTTTGACCGGCTTTAAGGGACTGCACATCAATGTGGCTGTTGTTTAGGGTATAAGACCAGTTACCGCTCGCATCAATTGAGAAGCTACCAAAGTTGCCATCGGCGACATTGTTTTGTACCTGGAATACCGCTTCGCCGCTATCAACGTCAGTGACGGTCAAGCTGCCAGAAACCATTTCAACGGTAGCGCTATCGGTGTCAGAGCTGCCATCTTCAGTGACGGTGCCTTTATCTGAATCGCCATTACCGAGGTTCACGGTAATGTCAGCGGGATCGTTGGCGCCGACAATGGTGATGGTCACAGTGTGCGTGGCAGTGCCGTCGCTTGAGGTGACGGTAATATCACGGGTCAGAGTTTGACCGGCTTTAAGGGACTGCACATCAATGTGGCTGTTGTTTAGGGTATAAGACCAGTTACCGCTCGCATCAATCGAGAAGCTACCAAAGTTGCCATCGGCGACATTGTTTTGTACCTGGAATACCGCTTCGCCGCTATCAACGTCAGTGACGGTCAAGCTGCCAGAAACCATTTCAACGGTAGCGCTATCGGTGTCAGAGCTGCCATCTTCAGTGACGGTGCCTTTATCTGAATCGCCATTACCGAGGTTCACGGTAATGTCAGCGGGATCGTTGGCGCCGACAATGGTGATGGTCACAGTGTGCGTGGCAGTGCCGTCGCTTGAGGTGACGGTAATATCACGGGTCAGAGTTTGACCGGCTTTAAGGGACTGCACATCAATGTGGCTGTTGTTTAGGGTATAAGACCAGTTACCGCTCGCATCAATCGAGAAGCTACCAAAGTTGCCATCGGCGACATTGTTTTGTACCTGGAATACCGCTTCGCCGCTATCAACGTCAGTGACGGTCAAGCTGCCAGAAACCATTTCAACGGTAGCGCTATCGGTGTCAGAGCTGCCATCTTCAGTGACGGTGCCTTTATCTGAATCGCCATTACCGAGGTTCACGGTAATGTCAGCGGGATCGTTGGCGCCGACAATGGTGATGGTCACAGTGTGCGTGGCAGTGCCGTCGCTTGAGGTGACGGTAATATCACGGGTCAGAGTTTGACCGGCTTTAAGGGACTGCACATCAATGTGGCTGTTGTTTAGGGTATAAGACCAGTTACCGCTCGCATCAATCGAGAAGCTACCAAAGTTGCCATCGGCGACATTGTTTTGTACCTGGAATACCGCTTCGCCGCTATCAACGTCAGTGACGGTCAAGCTGCCAGAAACCATTTCAACGGTAGCGCTATCGGTGTCAGAGCTGCCATCTTCAGTGACGGTGCCTTTATCTGAATCGCCATTACCGAGGTTCACGGTAATGTCAGCGGGATCGTTGGCGCCGACAATGGTGATGGTCACAGTGTGCGTGGCAGTGCCATCGCTTGAGGTGACGGTAATATCACGGGTCAGAGTTTGACCGGCTTTAAGGGACTGCACATCAATGTGGCTGTTGTTTAGGGTATAAGACCAGTTACCGCTCGCATCAATCGAGAAGCTACCAAAGTTGCCATCGGCGACATTGTTTTGTACCTGGAATACCGCTTCGCCGCTATCAACGTCAGTGACGGTCAAGCTGCCAGAAACCATTTCAACGGTAGCGCTATCGGTGTCAGAGCTGCCATCTTCAGTGACGGTGCCTTTATCTGAATCGCCATTACCGAGGTTCACGGTAATGTCAGCGGGATCGTTGGCGCCGACAATGGTGATGGTCACAGTGTGCGTGGCAGTGCCGTCGCTTGAGGTGACGGTAATATCACGGGTCAGAGTTTGACCGGCTTTAAGGGACTGCACATCAATGTGGCTGTTGTTTAGGGTATAAGACCAGTTACCGCTCGCATCAATCGAGAAGCTACCAAAGTTGCCATCGGCGACATTGTTTTGTACCTGGAATACCGCTTCGCCGCTATCAACGTCAGTGACGGTCAAGCTGCCAGAAACCATTTCAACGGTAGCGCTATCGGTGTCAGAGCTGCCATCTTCAGTGACGGTGCCTTTATCTGAATCGCCATTACCGAGGTTCACGGTAATGTCAGCGGGATCGTTGGCGCCGACAATGGTGATGGTCACAGTGTGCGTGGCAGTGCCGTCGCTTGAGGTGACGGTAATATCACGGGTCAGAGTTTGACCGGCTTTAAGGGACTGCACATCAATGTGGCTGTTGTTTAGGGTATAAGACCAGTTACCGCTCGCATCAATCGAGAAGCTACCAAAGTTGCCATCGGCGACATTGTTTTGTACCTGGAATACCGCTTCGCCGCTATCAACGTCAGTGACGGTCAAGCTGCCAGAAACCATTTCAACGGTAGCGCTATCGGTGTCAGAGCTGCCATCTTCAGTGACGGTGCCTTTATCTGAATCGCCATTACCGAGGTTCACGGTAATGTCAGCGGGATCGTTGGCGCCGATAATGGTGATGGTCACAGTGTGCGTGGCAGTGCCATCGCTTGAGGTGACGGTAATATCACGGGTCAGAGTTTGACCGGCTTTAAGGGACTGCACATCAATGTGGCTGTTGTTTAGGGTATAAGACCAGTTACCGCTCGCATCAATCGAGAAGCTACCAAAGTTGCCATCGGCGACATTGTTTTGTACCTGGAATACCGCTTCGCCGCTATCAACGTCAGTGACGGTCAAGCTGCCAGAAACCATTTCAACGGTAGCGCTATCGGTGTCAGAGCTGCCATCTTCAGTGACGGTGCCTTTATCTGAATCGCCATTACCGAGGTTCACGGTAATGTCAGCGGGATCGTTGGCGCCGACAATGGTGATGGTCACAGTGTGCGTGGCAGTGCCGTCGCTTGAGGTGACGGTAATATCACGGGTCAGAGTTTGACCGGCTTTAAGGGACTGCACATCAATGTGGCTGTTGTTTAGGGTATAAGACCAGTTACCGCTCGCATCAATCGAGAAACTACCAAAGTTGCCATCGGCGACATTGTTTTGTACCTGGAATACCGCTTCGCCGCTATCAACGTCAGTGACGGTCAAGCTGCCAGAAACCATTTCAACGGTAGCGCTATCGGTGTCAGAGCTGCCATCTTCAGTGACGGTGCCTTTATCTGAATCGCCATTACCGAGGTTCACGGTAATGTCAGCGGGATCGTTGGCGCCGACAATGGTGATGGTCACAGTGTGCGTGGCAGTGCCGTCGCTTGAGGTGACGGTAATATCACGGGTCAGAGTTTGACCGGCTTTAAGGGACTGCACATCAATGTGGCTGTTGTTTAGGGTATAAGACCAGTTACCGCTCGCATCAATCGAGAAGCTACCAAAGTTGCCATCGGCGACATTGTTTTGTACCTGGAATACCGCTTCGCCGCTATC